>DRKG01000326.1 GCA_011051855.1 bacterium
CGACGCTCTTCCGATCTTGGCTGATGCGGCTGTCGTTCCTGGCGTTCGGCAGCAACCTGTTCGCGGCGCGCATCTGGACGGTGTTCGCCGGCGCGCTCCTGGCCGTCTACACGGCGAAGATCGCGCGCCGCTACCGAGGTTCGGGCTACCTCGCCGGATTCCTGGTGGTCGGCGCCGCCGGGGTCGCGATCGACGCCCGGCGGGCGATGTTCGACCTGCCGGTCGCGGCGCTGTGCACGATCGCGATCCACCACGGCCTCGTCTGGCATGCGCACGGGCGGCTGCGCGCGGCGATCTGGGCGGCGGTCGCACTCGCCGCGGCGGTGATGACCAAGGGACCGGTCGCGCTGTGGTTCTACGCGGCGGCGCTGTTGGCGGCGCTGGGCACGCGACGCGCTGCCGCAGCCGGCCCGTGGTGGCACTGGTTGCTCGGCGCCGGCACCTTCCTGCTGCTGGCCCTGCCGTGGCCGGTGTGGGTGCAGTTCGCCCACCCCGAGTTCTGGCAGGTGATGCGGACCCAGGCCGCACACCGCGAGTTCGGCCTGCCGCCGCTTCACCGCGCGCCGCAGTTGCTCGCCGCATTGCTCGGCCTGATGGTGCCGTGGTCGGTGGCCGTCGCAGCCGGCGCGATCGCGGCCGCGCGCACGCCTTCGCAGCCGCGCGCCCCCCACCGATGGCTGCTGCTCTGGGTCGCACTCGGCCTCGCGCCGTTCGTGTTCATGAAGGCGTTCGAGCGCTACCTGCTGGCCCTGGTCTGCCCGATGGCGATCCTCGCCGCACACTGGCTCGACGGCTGCTCCGTGCGCTGGCAACGCTGGCACGCCGCGACCGCAACCGCGTTGCTGGCCCTGCCGGTGGCGCTGTTCTCACTGTTCGCCCTCTGGTTCGGCACGGCCTACGCGGCCCCGCTCCTGGCCCTCGCCGGCCTGTGGATGACGTGGCGGATCGCGCGCCGGCCGCGACCGGACGTGGCGCGGACCGCGGCGATGGCCGCGATCCTGGTGAACGTGCTGCTCGGCGCGATCTACCCGTCGCTCGGCATCAACCGGCTGCCGGACGACCTGCCTGCGGACCTCCCCGACACGCCGGCCGAGACCTTCGCGCGCGCGCAGCCCGGCATGCTGTCGATCGCGATCGGCCGCAGCGTGCAGCAGATGGACGGCCGCGCGGAAGGCCTCGGCGAGCGGCTCGCGGCCTTCCACGGCTACCTGTTCGCCCTCGACGAAGACCGCGAACGCATCGAAGGTGCCGCGCGCGAAGCCGGTATCACCATCGAGCCGATCGGATCGTTCCACTCGTTCTACTCGCGCAAGGCGTGGCTGAAGTTCTTCCGCCGCGGCATCGGCAAAGACGCATGGCTCGACGCACTGCGTTCGCGATCGCTCGAACCGCTGCAGCCGCGGTTCGTCTACTACCGGTTGCCGTAGCTGGCCAACCGGGCGACGGCAGGGCATGCTGCGCACGATGACAGAGGAAGCCAAACCGCGCCTGCTGCCCCGCCTGCTGAAGGCGGTCGCCGTGGTGCTCATCGCCGACCTGCTCCTGGTGGCCGCGATCTACGTGAAGTGGACGACGCTCGACCACCGGCTGGTCACGATCACGCCCGGCGCGATGTACCAATCGGCGATGATGCCGCCCGACGAGCTGGTCGCGACCTGCCGTGAGCTCGGCATCAAGACCGTCATCGACCTGCGCGACAGCAAGCCGGACGACGTGCGCGCCGAAGCGAAGGCCGCCGCCGACAGCGGCGTGTTCCGCCACGTGCACCTGCCGACCGCCACCGCCGTCGACCTCGCGGCGGTGCACCGCTTCCTCGAAGCCATGCAAACCGCCGAACGCCCGGTCCTGGTGCACTGCCACCACGGCGAATCGCGCTCGGTGATGATGGCCGCGATCCACCGCATCCAGAACGAGGGTTGGAGCAACGAAGGCGCGTTTCAGGCGACCGCCCGGCTGCCGGAGAGCCTGCGCTTCCTGAGCCTGCTGGTGCCGCCGCTGTTCCGGTTCCGGGACGATGACAAGGGCAAGATGGTGCTTGAGTATCGGCCGGATCCGAAGTACGCGGCGCGGTGACCCCACCGGAGATCGCGGGGCCGGCTACAACCGGGGGATCCGCCTCCTCGCGAACACCATGCCCAACACGCCATCCGTCGTCGGCAGCGCGCTTGCCGCCCTCACCCTCTCCCTGCCCGCGCAAACCCTCCTGCAGGACATCCAGGTCGGCACGACCGGCGGCAATCCGGGCAGTTCGATCACCGGGTTCGTATTGGTGGCGGGCGGCGCCTACTTCGCCGCGACCAACCAGTACGGCACCGAACTGTGGTTCACCGACGGCACCCGCGCCGGCACGTTCCTGCTGCAGGACGTGAACCCGGGTGCCAGCGGATCGACGCCCGGCTCCTTCGCGGCCGACGTGCTCTCCGGGCAGGTGTTGTTCGCCGCGGACGACGGCGTGCACGGCCAAGAACTGTGGCGGACAGATGGCACCACGGCCGGCACCGGCTTGTTCCTCGACCTGCAACCGGGCGCCGCCGGTTCCGCACCGGACCAACTGGTGCGCGGCGGAACCCAGGTGTGGTTCACGGCCGACGACGGCTTCAGCGGCCGCGAGTTGTGGCGCACCGACCTGACCGCGGCCGGAACGGTGATGGTGGCGGACCTCACCGCTGGCGCGGCTTCGTCGACGATCGGCGAGCTGACGCCCTTCCTGAACGGCGTGCTGTTCCACAACTACTTCCCCGGACTCGGCTACGAACCGACCTACAGCAACGGCTCCAGCGCCGGCACCATCATGCTGGCAGACATCTGGCCCGGCAGCCAATCGTCGAGCCCGGCCGAGTTCACCGCCTTCGCAGGTCGCGCCTACTTCTCCGCACGCAACAGCAGCAGCGGCCGCGAACTCTACGCCACCGACGGCACCGCCGCCGGCACCGTGCTCGTCAAGGACATCAACCCCGGCATCTACCACTCGAATCCGGCCGGGTTCGTGGTGCACAACGGCCAACTGCTCTTCCGCGCGAAGACCAACGCAACGGGCTCCGAGCTGTTCCGGAGCGACGGCACCGCTGCCGGCACCGTACTCGTCAGGGACATCTACCCGGGCTCTGCCGGCGGTGCGCCCAGCGGTATGGTGCCGTTCCTCGGCGAGGTCTGGTTCACCGCGACCGCACCCGGCCTGGGCAGCGAACTGTGGAAGACCGACGGCACATCCGCTGGCACCGTGCTCGCGGTGGATCTCGCTCCCGGCGGCCTCACGTCCAACTCGTCGCTGCTGACTCCGCTCGGGGCCCGCCTGCTGCTGGCCACCGACTACGGTGGTGCGGGCCTGGAGCCCTACGTGTGCACCGGCCCCGGCACCGGCACCACGTCGCTGCTCTACGACGTGCATGCAGCTACCGGCGATTCGGATCCGGGCGGCTTCACCCGCTGGAACGACAACGTCTGGTTCGCGGCGACCGACGCAGCCAACGGCCGGGAACCTTGGCTGACCGATGGCACGCCACCGAATACGGCGATGCACACCCAGACAGTGGCCGGCAGCGCCAGCTCCAGTCCGGCTGCGGCGGTGCAGTTCGGCGGCGACATACTGTTCGCGGCCAGCCTGCCGGGCAGCAACCGGCGCGAGCTGTGGCGCAACGACGGCACGCCGAACGGCAACACGATGCTGAGCAACCAGCCCGGCGTGGTCACCGACCCGTCGGACTTGGTCCGACTCGGCAACAAGGTGCTGTTCCGCGCCCGCTACGGCACCTCGGGCTGGGAGCCGTGGGTAAGCGATGGCTCGCCGGCCGGCACCTTCTGCCTGCTCAACATCATGCCGGGCACCGGCAGCAGCAGTCCGAACTACCTGACGGTGTTCGACAACCGCGTGTTCTTCGTAGCACGCACCCCTGGCCTCGGCTACGAACTCTGGGCCAGCGACGGCACCACCGCCAACACGGCGCTGTTCCTCGACGCCAACCCGGGCGCGCCGGACGGCGACCCGGCCGAACTCACCGTCGCCAACGGCCGGCTGTTCTTCCACGCCGCCGACCCGACCAACGGCACCGAGCTGTGGGCCAGCGACGGCACCCTCGCCGGCACCGCGGTCGTGCTCGACGCCGCGGCCGGAGCCACCGCGAGCGCGCCGCAGGATCTGACCGCGGCCGGCGCACGCCTGTTCTACACCTGTGACGACCAGGTCCACGGTCGCGAGCTGTGGAGCAGCGACGGAACCGCCGCCGGCACCCAAATGGTGCGCGACCTGGTGCCGGGTGCTGGTTCGCCTGCGATCAGCGACCTGACTGCCGTCGGCGACCGGGTCTTCTTCCTCGCGGACGACCAGACCGGGTTCGGGCGCGAACTCTGGGTCAGCGACGGCACCGCGCCGGGCACCCAGATGGTCCTCGACCTGGCGCCGGGCGCGGCCTACGGCCCGATGCCGGGCACGCTGATCTCGGTGCTCGGCGGCACGCTGCTGGTATTCGCCGGCACCGACCTCGACACCGGCCTGCAGCTCTACGTGACCAACGGCATCGGCACGACCTTGCAGCTCACCCACTACGGCACCAACGAGGTCGGTGCGGTCGCGTTCACGGACCTCTACACGCAGGCCACCAAGCTCTACTACGCCTGCCGCACGTTGGCCTACGGCAACGAGCCATGGGTGATCGAGTTCACCAACTCCGGGGTGCCGTTCGTGGCCCTGTACGGGAGCGGCTGCGGGACCTTCGTGCCGCAGGAGCCAGTGCCGCAGATCGGCTACGCCGGTGGCCTGCCCGCACTCGGCAACCTCGGCTTCGAGGTCACACTCGACGACGCGACCGCGAGCAGTGTCGGCCTGTTGTGGTTCGCCAACGGCCCCGACGACATCTGGCTAGGCAACGGCTGCCACGCGCTGCTCGCGACGCCGATGGCGCCGTTCGCAAGTGCGGCGACGTCGGCGACCGGCGCCGCCGCGATCGCCACGCCGATTCCGACGACGCCGAGCGCGATCGGGCTCAGCGTGTTCTTCCAATGGGCGGTGCTGTCCCCGCAGGGCAGGCTGCTGAATGCGTTCGGCCTGACCAACGCAATGCAGATCCACGTGCAGTAGCGGCGCCGACGCCGTCAGCGCGCAGGCGCTGACGGCGGCAACGAGACCCGGCCGGGAGAGAGCACGGCCTCGGCGGTGAGTACGCCTCTGCTGCCCCGGACTTCGACGTCGTAGCGACCGGCGACGATGCCCGCCATCGACAAGTGGCCGGCGAAGTCGATCCGCGGATGCGCGGTCAGCCACGCCGTCGCTTCGCGCCGGCCGGCCGACCGCCGGTAAAGCGCCACTTCGACCTGGTCGCCGGCCCACGTCGGCGGCAGGGCCAGCACCAGACTCTGCTCGCGGAACAGCGACTGCGGCAGGGCCCGGCGCTCGCCGCTGGCCTCGCGCACGAACACGGCCGCCGATCGCTCGACCTCGGGCTCGCGGGCCGCCGGTTCGGCCGCCGTGGGCCGCCCCGTCGACGGCTCCGATCGATTCTCGGTGAGCAGGCCGGTGAGCAGCAGCAGCGCACCGGCGATCATCAGCCAACGGTCCTGTCCCGGCATGTTGCTGCCATCGGCAGCACCGGGGGCGCGGCTGAACGGCGGCAGCTACTCGCAGACGAACGCCGAGTCCGGATGCAGCCGGGCCGCCACCATGCGCTCGATCAGCGCGACCAGCTCGGCCCACGAGCCAGCGCCATGGCGCGCCCGCACGACCTGCACGACACCGGCCACGAAGCGCGCCGGCGGCATGCCCTCGAGGGCACGATCGAGCACCCAATGGGCGGCGCGCTGCTCGCGGGCGAAGGCCGCGGTGGCTCGGGCCGCGACGCGCACGTGCTCGAGCCGGGTGATCGGGGGGAGTTCCGCGAGCAGTCGCGCCTCGTCCGCGCGCCCCCTCAGCCGCAGGTCGCGCGGCAGCAGCGTGCGCACCAGGAAGTCGACCACCAGCATGCCGCGCACGCGTTCGATCGCGGCCGAAGCGCGGGTGTTGACCAGCAGCGGCACCAACGGCCGCAGGTAGC
>DRKG01000327.1 GCA_011051855.1 bacterium
GCCGAGTTCCTTGGCGTGCTGGAACTCGCTCGGCGAGGCCAGCCGCGTGCCCGTGTAGACCAGCATCGCGCCGAGTGCGGCCAGCGGAATCGTCTGCAGCAGTCCCGGCAGCGCCGCCACGAACACCAGCAGCAGCACACCGTGGACCAGGTTGGCACGGCTCGACACCGCGCCGGCGTCGATGTTGGCCTTGCTGCGCACGATCTCGGAGATCATGGGCAAGCCGCCGACGAACGCGCACGCGAGGTTGGCGATGCCGATCGTCAGCAGGTCGCGGTTGAGGTTCGATGCGCGCTTGAGCGGATCCATCGCGTCGACCGCCAGCACGCTGAGTACCGACTCGATCATGCCGACGAGCGCGAACATGACGATGTACTTGAGCGATGGCCCGGTGAACACGACCGAGAAGTCCGGGTGCGTGATTGCGTCGAGCAGGTTGCCGGGCAACTGCACCAGGTACTCGGGGCCGACCTGATAGTGGCCGGACAGGAAGTCGTAGGAGTGCGAGTGCGGCAGGTCGAACCAGAGTGCCGCCGGCACCGCGATCAACAGCACGACGAGTTGCGGCGGGATCACCTTCGCCCAGCGCGTGCGCAGGAACTGCCAGCCGAACAGGATCAGCAGCGACACGCCGCCCACGATGAAGATCTCTGGGTTGCAGTGGGCGATGCTGTGCGGGATCTCGAGCAGGAGCTCGATCGGTTCCTTGGCTTCCGGCGTCACGCCGATCACGGTGTGCGACTGCTTGGCGACGATGATGACGCCGATCGCGGCGAGCATGCCGTGCACGACCGAAGGCGACATCGCGATGCCGACGGTCGCGGCGCGGAACAATGCGAACAGGATCTGCACGCCGGCGGCGACCGCGCCGACCGCGAGCGTGCGCTCGTAGCCGAGTTGCATGTCGCCGTGGCCGAGTTCCATCACGGCGCCGATCGCAATCACGATCAGGCCGGCTGCCGGCCCCTTGATGGTCAGGCGCGAGCTGCCGAGCGCGGTGCCGAGGATGCCGCCGATGATGGCGGTCATCACGCCCGCGATCGGCGGGAAACCGGAGGCCATCGCGATGCCGAGGCAGAGCGGCAGCGCGATCAAGAAAACGAGGAAGCCGGCGCGCAGGTCGGCGGCAAAGCCGGAGCCGGCGGCCGGCGCCGGCGCCGAGGGGGAGTGATCGGACATAGCACGAAGGCGGCACGGTTCTGGGCCGCGTCAGGACGGGACGGACGGAATACGGGGAAGGGTCGGGGCGCCATGCGACGCACCTGGACGGGCCTGGCCGGCCCGTCTCCGCTCGCGCTCCGGGGCGCGATCGCGGCCGCTCGGTGCGGCCGCCGTTCCGTCAGTCGCGCGGGGGCGCGCGCGACTGCTGCGGGGTGTGCCGCCCCGCAGCCTCCGAGGATTCGCAGATGGTGGCCCCGGGGGCCAGTGCAGATCGCCGCCGGAGCGCGCACGCGAGCCGCAGCGGTTCGGCCGCCGGCTGGTGCTCTTCATCCTCTTCCTCCGGCGAGATCTCGACGCCTCGCTGGGTCCGGTAGCTCGCCGGGGTCGGCGATTCCGCGCCCTGGGCGTGCTCGTTCGCCCGCGCCACGGTCGCCGTTCCGTCCGCCTGGGTTGCTGGCGCCGGCAACACCGGCGACAGCAGCCCGATCAGCAGGAGCGCCACCCACGTCAGCGGAGCCCACCACGGTGCCGCCAGATCGCGATCTGGCAGCCTGCGGCGTGTGCGTGGGGCTGTGGTGGCAGGTGCGACCATCAGGAAGGGGAGGGCGAGGCTACGCACGACGCGGTAGCCGTCAAGAGACTCCCCGTTCCTCGGTCAGGCTGCGGATCGCTCGCAAGCTATTCTCGGCCACATGTCATGGACCCGCTACCTGCTGCACGACTTCTGGACCGCGCGTGAGTTGAACCGCATCGATGACGCCAAGCGTGCGGAGCGCCGCACACGTCGGCGGCGCCGTCGTCGGTTGGCACAGGAACGGCGCGTGATGGGCGAGCGCATCGCCGACCTCGAGCAGGAACTCGGGGAAACGGCGTTGTTGCTGCGTGCGCTGACCGAATTGTGCCTAGCAAGGGGTGTGCTGACGGCGGAAGAACTGTCGGCGCGCGCCGAGGAGCTCGACCTCCTGGACGGCGTGGCCGACGGTCGCATCGGCGAGCAGCCTTTCGACCCTGGCAGTGGCGACTCCCGGTAGCCCAGTCGGTTCCTGCGACGCGAAGAAACCGGGAGTGTGTGCGTGCGCCCGCTCCGGATCGGTTCTTCGGGGGTGTCAACGAACCCCCCACTGCCAACGAGCCATGAACCACTCCACCCTTTCCCTGCTCTCGGCCGTCGCCATTGGCGGCGCGCTCTTCGCCCAGAATCCGAGCTTCGTGCTGACGTTCTCGCAGCCCGAGAACACGCTGTCGGGCAGCGGGGGCACCGTGCTCGGCACCCTTCGCCCCAACGAGATCGACACCGTCAGCTTCTTCGGCCCGTGCACGACGTTGTCGGCCGAGAAGTGGATGCCGCGCACCTGCGCCCACACCATGGCCGGCGATGCCGATGGCGACGGCATCTACTTCCAGAACAGCATCTTCGGCAGCATCGACGCATTGTTGTCGACGAGCGCCCTCGCCGGGATCGTTCCGCTCGATACGCAGCGTTCGATCTACTGGTCGCCGTCGGTCGCGATGGGGACCGCCGTCAGCGGCGTGCCCGGATTGCGCCCTGGCGACGTCGGCCGCATCAATCGCGTCGGCGGCAGTGAGGGGCAGGTGGTGCACTTCATCACCCAAGAACAGGTCAACAACGCTCTCGGTCTGCCGCCGAGCTACGCAATCGACGTGGACGCGATCGCGTTCCAGCCGAACTACGGCGTGTTCTTCTCGATCGACGTCGACGTGCCGGCGATGACCGTCTGCGGCCCGACGTTGGTTCGCGACGGCGACGTGCTGTGCCTGCCGCCGGCGTCGCTGGGCTACACGACCGATCTGCGCATCGCCAGCACGACACCGAACAGCGCGGTCGTCGCCTACAGCGAAGCGCAGATGAATGCGTTCACCGCCAACGCGCAGGTCACCGATCGTTTCGGTGTCTGCCTGACTGCGGTCGGTGACGTCGAAGCCCTCGAGATCGATCTGTTCGGTCCGACGGTGACGGTCGTGCCGTGCCCCGGTGTCGTCGTGCTGGTCCCGAACCTGATCTTCGCGAGCGAGAACGGCACCGGCGGCAGCCTGCTCGAGACCGCCTCCGGTGGCGTCATCCACAACAATCTGTGCGGTCCGGTCGGCACGCCGTGTGGCTTCGGCCCTACGTTTGGGCCACAGATCGGCATTCGCCCGGCCAGCACGACCACCGGGGCGGCGAGCCACGTCAACGCGTTGGCCGGGACCCGTGTCTGCACGCACGTGCTCGAACCGCAGAGCCACGTGATGACCTCGCCCGCTCCGGCTGGCGCCAACATGGTCGCCTACAACAATCCGTTCGTGCTCAGCCTGATCCTGATCCAATTGCCGCCGTCGACTTCCCTGCCGGTGCCGATGTCGATCCCGGTGCCGCCGTGGTCGCAGAACTGCTTCCCCGACCTCTACGCGCCCAGCATCTTCCCGTGGATGCCCGTCGGCCCGGGTTTCGGCACCTTCCCGACGCCCGCCATCCCGGCGGGTTGGACCGGCAAGATCCTGTTCCAGGGCGTCGGATTCGCATCCGCATCGTTCGAGCTCAGCACGCCAACCGTGATCGACGTGCTCTGAGAACGCGTCGGCGGCCGCGCGCGCTGCCGCGGCCAAGGGCTTGACGCGATCCTTCCCGCGCCGTCGTCTGCCGGCCATGACCGAGCCGGATCTGGTGCCGTTCCCCGATCGTTACGTGCCGCCGGTGCCCGCGGACGAAGCGTTGCGCACGTTCCACGACGCGTTGCGGCGGCGGCGGAGCGTGCGCGAGTTCAGCGATCGACCGGTGCCGCGGGCGACCATCGAATGGTTGGTGCGCTGCGCCCACACTGCGCCGAGCGGTGCCAACAAGCAGCCGTGGCGGTTCGTCTGCGTGCAGGATCCGGCGATCAAGAAGCGCATCCGCGCCGCTGCCGAGCAGGAGGAGCGCGAGTTCTACGCGCGGCGGGCCAACGACGAATGGCTGCGCGATCTCGAGCCGCTGGGAACCGACGAGAACAAGGCGTTCCTCGAAGTCGCGCCGTGGCTGGTGGTGGTGTTCCAGCTCGCGCAGACGGACCAGGGTGGCCAGGTCTACTACCTGAAGGAATCGGTCGGGCTCGCCGCGGGCATGTTCCTGGCGGCGGCGCAGCTCGCCGGGTTGGCCACGCTGACGCACACGCCGAGCCCGATGAAGTTCCTCGGCGAGGTGCTTGGGCGACCGGCGCACGAACGCGCGTTCCTGCTGATTCCGGTCGGCTACCCGGCGGACGAATGTCGTGTGCCCAGAGCGGCGCTCCACAAGAAGCCGCTCGACGAAGTGATGGTCGTGGTCTGACGGTCGCGACCCCGAGCGCGCGATCGCCGAGCAGCCGTTCAGGCGTGTTGCAGACCGAGCCGGTGGTGTTCGCGGCGCCACAGCCAGAACAGGCCCAGCGCGAGCAGACCGAGCGCGAGCACGAGGCGGGCGCGGGCGGGCAGGGCACGAGGCGGCACGGGTGTGCCGTGGCCCGTCGCCAGGGCATCGACGTCGAGGCCGCGCAGGCGGGGGCTTGCACTGTGGAACAACGCGCGGCGCGTCGCCTGCCGGGCGTCGGCGTCGGCGATCGGCCACAGCCGCTTGACGGCGTCGATCGCGGCCAACTCGGCGAGCGGATGGCGTTCGTCGGCGGCTGCGATGATGTGCGGCAGCTCGGCTGCGGCGTGCTGGCGCGACAGCGCGTCGATCGCGGTCAGGCGCGCGTGGTCTTCGCCGACGAGCAGGGCGCGCAACGTGTCGCGATCGAGCGCCCGATCCGGCCGCCCGAGCTGGCGGGTCGCTTCGGTGCGATCGCCATCGCGCGCCGCGAACGCGCGCACGGCGAGTGGCGTCGGTTCGCCGCTGCCGTCGAGCGCGGCCAAGATCAGCAGGGTGGTCGGCAGCATCAGGCCGCCGTCGCTGCGGCCGCAGACGTGGAGGCGGGTTCCGCGCCGTTCTGCCAGCCAGGTGGCCTCGCCGCACAGCGCCGGAGCCAGCCGCAGCAGCGCGCTGCGCGGATCCGTGTCGACGCTGATACCGGCGAGGTGGGCGATGGCCACCGGCAACTGCACGGTGCGCGGCACGTCGAGCGCGTCCGCGCCGATGGTTGCCAGCGCGTCGTGCAGATCGGTGGGCAACGCGAAGTCGGTGGGGGCGAACCATTCCTCGCGCCCGTCGCTGGCGCACCGCCACACCAACTGCGGTGCATCGGCACCGCCTTCGAACACGCAGCTGCCGAACGCGACCGCGCCGGCCGGCATCGACACGGCCGTGGCGGCGATGTGTATGCCGTCGTGCGAGAGATGCAGCGAGAACGGCCCACGCGGGTCCAGCCCCGCCGGCCAGGCGGCCAGGGTCGGCAGGTACTCCTCGCACAGCCAAGCAATCGCCGGCACGCCCCCACGGTGTTCGCTCGCTGCAACCGCGGCATACAGGTGCGCGTCCGGTACTCGCTGGGCGATGCCGGGGCACGCCAGCCACAGCATCGCGGTAGCCGCCAGTCGGCCGCGCTCAGTTGAAGCGTTCATCTTCGATTACGGCACCGTCGGCGAGTTCGGCGTCGTCGTCCTCCCAGCCGCTGGTGTCGTAGTCGGCGCCGTCATCTTCGGCGAACTCCTGCTGGTCGTCTCCGGCCTCGTAGTCGTCGTATTCTTCTTCTTCGCAGTCCTCGTAGTCTTCGTAGTCCTCGTCTTCCTCGTATTCCTGCTCTTCGAGGTAGTCGTCGGACGGTTGCACCAGGGCCGCGGTCACGCGGGCATCCGCGTCGTGTCGGCGGCGCCGCGCGAGGCGCACCAGGAGCCAGACGACGGCGATCAGCAGCACCGGTGCCGCGGCAGCCGTCGCCTGCATTGCGGGGGCGAGGTTGCGCCACCACCCCTGCAGGCGTGCCCACAGGATCTTGGCGTTGCCGGCCGCACGCGCCAGCTCCCCGGTCGCCGGTTCGTCGTCGCCGCGGAGCTGGGCGATCGCCACTTCGAGCAGTTGGCGCAGTTCCTTGCCTTCCGTGGCGAGCCTTGCTTCGAGGGCGGGAATGGCGCGGTCGTCGCCGAGTTCGGCGAGCCGCTCGATCGCGTAGCGGCGAAGCACCGCTTCGCGGTGGCCGAGCACGGCGACCAGGGTAGTCAGTTCCTCGTCGGCCGGCAGCTTCGGCGACAGCGTCTGGAAGGCGTACGCCAGCGCCTGGCCGGTGCCGGCGACCGTGCCGTCGTCGACCGCCGTCGACATGCGCAGCAGGTGGTCCGGGGTGCCGAAGTCGGCCAACGCCAGGATCGCCGCGACCACGTCCGATGCCTCGCCGCCGTCGCCGGCGTGGTCGTGCACGAGGTTGAGCAGCGGCTCGCGCGCGGCCGGCCGGCGCAGCTTGCCGAGCAGCAGCACGGCGAGGGTGCGCACGTCGCGGTCCTCGTCGCGCAGCGCCTGCAGGGCGTGCGGCATCGAATCGACGTCGCCGACGATGCGCAGCTTCTGCAGCGCCTGCCGGCGGGCCGCTGCGTGCGGGCTCCGCGTCAGGACTTCGGGCAGCCGCGCGGTGCACTCCGGGTCGTCCGAGTTGGCCAGCAGCCAGGCGGCGCGGGCCGCCGCGTCGTCGTCGTCCGTCGTCGTCAACGCCAACAGCTCGGCGGCATCGGGCTTGCCGTCGGCTTCGAGCGCCTGCAGGCGGGCTCGCGGGTCTTGCCCAATGTCGGCTTTCGCTGCGCTCTCGGCCGCGGTCGGCGTGGGCTGTGGGACCTCACGAACGGGTGACTGCGCGCCGGCAGGTTCCTGCGGCGAGAGCAGCGACAGCAGGCAGAGTTCGATCAGACCCATCGGCATCCTCACTTGTCCCCGTTCATCGGCCGGTCGGGTGGCGGGGCTGCAGTCTCAGTCCGAGTCAAGGCGGGAAGCGGGGCCGCTCGATAACCGGACTGACGAGATGGGACTTGTTGCCGACAAGCCCCGCGACGCTGTTGCCGGCGCACGGTTGCGGTTCGACGCGAAGGGCGTGCTGTTGCGCGGTACCGGTCTGGCAACAGGCGGCGGCGCGTTGGCGTTGTGGTGCGGCATGTCGTGGCCTGCCGTTCTGATGCTGGCCTCGATGGTCGTCCTGGTCGCGTTCCTCGAACGCACCGCGCTGCGCCGCGAAGCCGCGACGCGGGTCCAACAGGCGGCGACGGCCGCGCGTGTCGACGGCCAGCGTGACGCGATCGCGCAGGTGATGTCGCTCGAACTCGGCTACGAACGGTCGCGCTCGGTGCTCGAAGCGCTACGCGAGGGGGTGCTGGTCGTCGACGAGTCGGGCGAGATCGTGCTCGCCAATCCGGCCGCGGCCGGTGCGATGCGGCGGTCGGCGGGCGACGCGATCGGGCGGACGCTGTGGGACGAACTCCTGCCCGGTCTGGCCGGGCGCGCCCGTGAGGCGTTCGAGGCGTTGCGCGAGGACGGCGGCGAGGGCGAGCTGCCTCAGATCCGCTATTCCGGTATCCCGTGCCACGATCGGGTGTTCGACCTGACCGCCGTGCGCGTGACCTCACGCCGCACCGGGCAAGACTTCGGCACCGTGTTCCTGTTCGTCGACGCGACCCGCACGCACGAGTTGCAACGCATCAAGGATCGCTTCCTGTCCAACGTCAGCCACGAGTTGCGCACGCCCTTGACCAACATCTGCGCCTACTCGGAACTGCTGCAGCACATGCTGCCGGGCGAGAGTGCGGAATGGCCGGAGTTCGTGCGCGTGATCCACGACGAGGGCGTGGCCCTCAGCGAGTTGGTCGACGCGATGTTCGACTTCCTGCAACTCGAGAGCGGTGAGGCCGAGTTTGCCAGCGAGGTGGTCGATGGCGGCGAAGTCGTTCGCCGGGTCGTCGCGGAGCGCGGTGAGCGCGCCGGTGCGCGCGGTGTCGAGATCGAGGTCGAGATCGACGACGGAGCACCTTCGGTGCAGGGCGACGCCCGCCGGATCGAACAGGTCGTCGGGCACCTGCTCGACAACGCGGTCAAGTTCAGTCCGCAGAACGGCCGCATCCGGTGCAGCGTCGCCGGTCGGGAGGAGGGTTGGGAGTTGCGCATCGAGGACCAGGGGCCCGGTGTGCCGGTCCCCGAACGCCAGGCGGTGTTCGAGAAGTTCAACCAGCTGCGCGACCAGTTGACCGACAAGCCCTCGGGGACCGGTCTCGGTCTCGCCACCAGCCGGGCGATCGTCGCCCGGCTCGGTGGGTTGATCTGGTGCGAGGATTCGCCGAGCGGCGGCGCTCGCTTCGTCGTGTTGCTGCCGGCCGTCGGCCAGCCGAAGCTCGCTGGCTTCGGCGCCGGCACCGGTGCTGGCGGCGGGTTCTGATGCCGGGCTGAGACCGCCCGCTCCCGCTACGGATCCATCAGCTTGGCGACCATGTCCGCGAGGCGGGTCATGCCCGCGCTGCGCCCGATCGCCAGAGCTTCGTCCTTGCTCTTGCCGTCGATCCAGAATGCTTTCAGGGCGAACAGCGAGCCGACGCGGTTGCTGCTGCCGCAACTGACCAGCGTGGTGCCGTCGCCGTGGTCGGCGAGCAGCTTGGCGAATGCGGCGACCTTGTCCTTGTTGAGGTCACCTTTGCGCACGTTGATGGGAAAGCGCACGAACTCCAGACCTTGCGCCTTGGCGTGCTCCTCCTCGAAGCCGGTGCCGCTCTCGCTCTGCGGGCGCAGGTGGATGACGGTGGTGACGCCCGCGTCCTTCAGCGCGTCGAACTGTGCTTCGGTCGGTTGGCCGGAGCAGAGCACGCGCGGGAACGGAGCCGACAGGTTGTAGATACCGAGTTCCTTGACGGCCGCGGGAGCGTCCGTTGCGGACGGGGGCTCGGACTGGCAGGCGGCGCCGGCCAGCGCCAGCAGAAGCAGGGACGTGGTGGGGGAATGCATGCCGCCATCGTGGCGCCGGTGGCGGGAGTTGGCCAGCCCGATGTTGCTTGCGGGGGCGTGCTCCGCTCACCTCGGGGCGTGAACCGGTTCCTGGCCGTGTGCATGGCTCTCCTGGCCGCGAGCGTCGCGTCCGCCCAGCAGGTCGATTGGCTGCTCGATCCGTCGCCGTTTCGCGCCGAGCTGCGTGAGGAAGGCGAGCAGATCGTGCTCGAGAACGGCCTCTTGCGGCTGCGCTTTCAGCGGCACCCGTTCGCGCTCGTCGGGTTCGAGCAGATGGCCGCCGATCGGCAGTTGCTGCGTGCCGCGGCTCCGCTCGGCGAGTTCG
Source organism: bacterium (assembly GCA_011051855.1). Taxonomy (GTDB): domain Bacteria; phylum Planctomycetota; class UBA1135; order UBA1135; family UBA2386. The sequence continues at coordinate 9,348 of DRKG01000327.1, forward strand.
TGCTCGACGGCGAAGTGGTGCGCGTCGGCGGGCTCACCGGGCAGCCGAATCGCGCGTTCTTGTTGCCCGAATGGCTGGCCGACATGCGGCGCGATCCGGCGGCGATCGACGTCGAACCGCAGTTGCAGGATCACGGCTTGCTGGCGGAACGACTGCCGTGGCGCCGCACCCGGCACGTCGGCCTCGGCGCGGACTGGCCGCCGGCCGGTCGGCACGTGCGTTGGCGGTTCGCCAGCGAGCCGTTCGTGGTCGACC
>DRKG01000328.1 GCA_011051855.1 bacterium
GATCGTGAGCAACGTGCGGTCGCCGACGAGCGACAACTGGATGTTGTCGCGTTCGCCCTGGTGGAACATCGCGGTGAACTCCTCTTCACCGAGCAAGCGCGCCATCTCCTTGGTCGCGGCAAACGAGCCCGCAACCAACGCCGAGATGGTGTCGATGTCGATCGTGCGCAGCTCGCCGCGCTTGGTCACCAAGTGACCTTCCTTGTCGATCAGCAGCGCGCACTTCGCTCCCGACAACCGCAGGAACTCGGCGAGCAACTTGTCGATGCGGTCGATGTCCTCCTTGTAGAAGGTCAACCGATCGTGACGCAGACGCTCGTTCTGCGACATGGAGTGGGAATCGGCCATGGCGATCAGAACTGCGGGTTGCCGAACACGAAGTAGGCGACCCCGGCGGCTGCGACCAGCAGCGTCACCGTCAGGCCGACGATCAGGCCAACGCCACCCTTCTTCGGTGCGCCAGCGGCGGCGGCGGCAGCGGCCCGACGGGGGCTCGGTCGGCGGCCACCGGCGGCGGCCGGACGGGCCCCCTTGGGCGCCGGCGCCCCTGGGCGCCGTTTGCGCGGCGCAGCGCCCTTCTTGCCCTTGCCGGAGCCGGCAGCCGGGCGCTGGCCGCGCGCGGCTTGCGGTGCGCGAGCCGGACGCACGGGCTTTGCCGCCGGAGCCGGTGCCGGCTCGGCGGTGGGCGCAGCGGCCTCGGCGGACGGCGCAGCCGCCGGCTGCGGCGCGGCCTTGCGCGGGTTGCGACCGTCGATCTTCTCGATGCTCTCGAGCACCATCGCAGCCAGCGTCTTCAGCGTCGGGAACACGCCTTCGCCGGTGTAGGCGACCGCTTCGAAGGTCGGCACACCGAACTTGTTCAGGATCTTGTCGATCTCGGCGACCGGCATCGCGTTCGGCAGGTCACGCTTGTTGTACTGGATCACGTGCGGCAGCTCGCGGATGTCCTTGCCGTACTCGGCCAGGTTCTCGATCAGGTTCGCGTAGCTCTCGACGTTCTCGTCCATCTTCTCAGGGTCCGAGTCGGCGACGAAGATCACGCCGTCGACACCCTGCAACACCAGCTTGCGCGTCGAGTTGTAGTAGACCTGGCCGGGCACCGTGTAGAGCTGGAACTTGGTCCGCATGCCGGCGACGTTGCCGAGATCGAGCGGCATGAAATCGAAGAACAGCGTGCGGTCACCGTCCGTCGAAATCGACGTCAGCTCGCCCTTGTTCTCCTCGGGTGCCTTCTGGTGAACGATCTCGAGGTTGGTGGTCTTGCCACTCATCCCAGGGCCGTAGAACACGACCTTGCAGTTGACTTCCTTCAGCGCGAAGTTGATCTGGACCATGGTTCGGCGCGTATCGCGTGGTGATGCCCCCGTGTCGACGAATCCGACACTCGCGGGTTGCCTCGTTCATCGGCCGCACGCGGTGCCAGCCTTGAGCGCCGGCGTCTTTCTTCGCGATATGGTCCGCCCGCGCGGGCGAACCCGCACTGTCGCGAATCACGCCAGTCGCGACGCGCGTCGGATGCGGGCGACGGCCCCGTCGACCTCGCGGTCGGCCTGGGCGATCTCCGCAAACTGGTCGAACAGCACGACCAGGTAGCTGTCGTCGAGCTGCACGAGCACGGCCTTGCCGTGGGTCGCGTTCAGCAGCAGCTTCGAACAGAGGCCGTAGCCGCCTTCGTCGAGGCTGCGGTTGGTCGTCATCATCAGGTAGGACGCGAGCCCGGAGATGACTTCGGCGTCGAGGCCGGTCGCCAGCGAACTCGCCGCGACCAAACCGTCGGCAGTCACGACCGCCGCCCCCTTGACCCCCGGGGCGTGACGCAGTTCGGCGATGGCATCGTTGATCTTGCTCATGGCCCGTTACTCCTCGACCGTGTGCAGAGCACCGGCGACCAGCTCCTGCAGCTCCGTCAGCACCTGTAGCTGGTCGCAGTCCTCGGTGCACTGCGCGGCCGCCAGCGCCTCGCCGAACACACAGATGCAGATGCGGCCGTAGTCGCCCTCGACCACGGTCTTGCTGGCGTTGCCGATGTCGAGCCGGCGGGCGAACCGGTGTGCCGCCTTGGCAGTGACGCGCACGATCCGCAAGAACGGATCCTTGCCGTCGCGGATCGCGCCCTTGACCATCGCCTTCGACCCCCGGATGAACGTCGCCTTCTCGACGCCTTCGATCTCGGCGACCCGCTGCAGCCCGAGGCGCGCCTGGGTCATCGACTGCTCGCCACCGGGGGCGCGCCGCGCCGCCTCGGCCGACGGATGCAACAGGCTGCCGTGGGCCTCGACCGAGCTGAGCAACGCGGCGATGTCGTCGCCGTGGTCGGCGAGTCCCTGCACGTGCTGCAACAACTGCTCGATGCCGGGCTCGCTCGCATCCAGGTCGCGCAGGGCCTCCAGGTGCCGCTGCGCCTCGTGCACCGCCCCGACGCGATACAGCACCTCGCCGAGCAGGCGACGCGCCTGCGGATCTTTCGGATCCATGTTGACGGCGCGCTGCAGACACTGCACCGCCTCCTGGCCTTCGCGGGCGGCGAGATCGCGGTAGAAGCTGGTCAACCGCGCCTGGCCGAGCACCAGCCAACTGCCGGCATCGTCCGGGAAACGCAAGCTCCACTCTTGGCACAAGGCGTGCAGGGAGGCGGTGTCGCCCAGCTCGATGTGGATCTGCGCCAACTCGCGGAACAGCTTCGGGTGCGGCGACCGGGTCAGCTTGGCGCGCAGTTCCTGGGCGCGGCGGGTGCGCAACCCGCGACGAGCGCAATCGAGCAACTGACGCAGCTCGATCGACTTCGGAAACAGCGCGAGGCCGTCCGTCGCCATCGCCTCTGCTTTGTCGTGCAGATCGAGGTTGATGTAGACCTGGCCGAGATCGACGAACGTCGAGGGCGACGGCTGCTCCTTGGCCCGCTGCTCGAGCCGACGCAGCTCCTTCCAGATCTTCATACGCTGGATCAGATGCATCAGCGCGCGCTCTCCCGCTCGAACAACATCACCTCACCACTCGGCGAGGGCAGCGCCACGACGCTGCCGCCGACGCCGAACGCGCCGGGGGCACCATCGGCCAGCGCGTACTCCCACAGCACTTCCATGGTGTCGAGCGCGCAGGCCACCAGCACGTCGTGCGATCCGCTGCGCGGCGCGTGGCTGCGCCGCATCTGCAGCAACGCGCGCCCGCCGTCGACCGCAAGCGCCATGACCTTGTCCGTGCTCGCGAACGCGGCCAACTCGGCCCCGCTGCGGCGATCGCGCGCCACCACGCGCCCTTCGTCGGCGATCAGCACGATCCGGCGCCCGAGCGCCAGCCCGGCATCGCTCGGCGCGCGGGCGAGGGTCTCGCTCCACAACACCTTGCCCTGGCGGAAGTCGACCGCGCGCACGGTGTCGTCACTGCAGCCGAACACCAACAGGTCGCGATCGACACAGACGCGGGTGACGAGCCCGGCCGGACTGCGCAGCACGGACAGGCTCTGGCCGTTGGTGACGTCAAACACCAGCACGCGCCCGTCGACGGTGCCGACGTAGGCCTTGCGGTGCGCGATCGTCGGCGGCCCGGACGCGGCACTGCCGAGCGCGATGCCCCACAGACGACGGCCGCTGGCCTGCTCCCAGCAGTGCAGCACGTTCTTGCGGTCGACCACGGCAATACGGCCATCGCCGATCCCGAGCTCGGTCGCGGCGTCGTGTTCGAGCGGCACCGGCCACCCGCGAACGGGCACGTCCGCCGACACCGGCACGCACTCGATCGTGCGCTCGTTGCTGACGAAGAACACGCGACCGCGCCGCACCACCGGCGTCGCGGCGAGTTCCTTCAGGCCACCGAGTTCGTGCTCCTGGCGGTTGGTGCCGTCGATTCGCGCGAAGCCGAGACGACCGCCGCGCAACGCGGTGGCGAGCCAGCCGTCGCCGACACCGACGCCGGTCTGCGCGGGATGCTCGAACGCGATCACCCGCGACGGCACGACCTCCAACACGACGTCGATCTGGGCGTCGTTGCGGCCGTCGACGACGATCTCACGCGGTTCGAAACCGGCGAGTTCGGCCGTCAGCCGCACCGGACTCGCTGCCGCGCACAGCACCAGCCCCGGCGTCGTCACCGGCACGCTGCGGCCATCGACCTTGCGCAACAACGGCTTGCCGTCGTGCATCAACGTCGCTCCCGCCGGGCGGGTCACGACGACGACCGGCACCAGCACGCGCCTACCGGCCTCGGTATCCTCGAACTCGTCCTGCAGCCGCAGCGCGACCTCGCGCGCGGCGGCCCATTCGCCAGCCTGAACCTTCTCGTCGTAGGCCGCACCGAGGCGGCGCGCCTCGGCGAGATAGTCGCGCAGATTCTTCCAGGTGTTCTCGACCTGGTGTTCCAACGCCCATTCGGTATCCCGGGCGCTGTCGATGTCCTGCAGCAGATCGCGGACCTTGCTCACCGCGGCGAACGCCTGCTCCGGCCGCCGGGCTTCGAGCTGTTCCTGGTAGCGATTCCACTCCGCACGGTAGCGGTCGCGGAGCTTGTCGAGTTCCGCCTCGCGGGCGGCGCGCTCGGCCTTGCGCCGCGCCTCGAACACCTGCTGCGCCGACGCGATCCGCTTCAGTTCCCCCTCGGCACTGACCACCGCCGTGGTCAACGGGTGCTGCTCGATGAACTGGCGGAACACCGCTGCGGCGCCGACGAAGTCGTCGTGCGCCAGCAGGTCCTGGACGTCGATGGCGGCGAAGTCTTCCTTGGCGCGCTCGTTGTAGAACCAGTAGCCCGACCCGAGCACCAGCAGCAGGCAGAACAGCCCCCCGAGCACGCTGAGCGCGCGGCTGCGCCGCCGGGCACGCTCGTCGAACTCGTAGAGCCGCCGCATGCGCTCGGACACGTCGCTGCGGCTGCGGTCGAGCACCAGGATCTTCTGCAGGAAGCTGACCGCCTCCAGCGGCTTGCCCTGCCGGACCAGATCGTCGGCGATCGACTCATAGAGCTCGATGACGCGCTTTTGGTCACCGGCGCGCACGTGCACGTTGACCAGCGCCTTCTTCAGATCGGGATCGTTCGGCTCAACCAGCAGCAGTCGCTCGAGCACGCCGCGCACCCGCTGCAGGTCGCCGAAGTTGGTCAGCAGTTCGACCAGCTCCTTGCCCTCGGTGAGCGCGTCGAAGCCGTCGAGTCGCACCGCGTCCGGGCCGACGGTGAGTTCCAGCAGGCGTTCGCGGGCGCGCAGATTGGTCGGCACCAACTGCCGAACCTCCAGCAGGCAACGGGCGGCCCCGGCGAGGTCGTCCGCGCCGATGCGGTGCTCCGCCTCCGATTCGAGGTGGAAGATGGCGGCCTCGTATTCCTCGGCGGCCTGGTAGGCCTTGGCGGCGAGCGAATGGCTCTCGGGCAAGCCGATCTCCAACTCGATCGCCCGCTCGTAGAGGCTGATCGCATCGGCGAGCCGGCCCTCGTCCATGCACTCGTTGGCCAGCGGGATCAGCTCGTCGGTGGCGACCGGTGCGATCTTGTCGGCGTCGAGCAATTGGCTGAGCACCTTGCAGACCTGGAAGTTGGTCAGGCCGGTGATCTCGACCACCCGGGCGACGTTGCGGCGGCCGTCGAGCAGCTCGAAGATCGACGGTCCATCCTCACCAAACTCCTCGGCCGAGATCTCGTCGGCGGTCGCAACCAGCACCTCGGCAGTGCTGGGCACGCGCTCGCTGATGTAGGCCCACTCGTCGATGCGACGCGCGGCCTCCATGATGATGCTGTCGCAGTTGAAGAAGAACCGCTCGTCGATGTCGCCGTCACGGCCGTCGAGCTGGCGCACGTTCTCATGGAACTCGAAGCGCGCGTCGCGACAGAAGAACAGGTCGTAGATCTCCTCTTCGAGCTCGAGCCGATACTGGTAGTCGAGTTCGGACTCGTCGAGATAGCCGCCGGCCAACAGGCTGTCGGCCAATGACTGGCCCATGCGCACCGAATGGTCGCGCACCTCCTCGACCGCCTCGTCGTCGAGCCGGCCGGTGCGCACCAGCGCCGCCACGACCTTGTCGATCAGCACGTGCACGTTGTGGTGCACCGTCACCCCGCGCTGGTCGAAGTACAATACCTTCCACAGCTTGGCGGATTGGATGCTCAGCAGGCCGACCTTCTTGTTGAGGGCCAGCATCTGGAACACCTGGGCCAGATCTACACTGGCAAGATCCCCTCGTAGTGCCATGGGCGGTTTCGTGGTGCGGAGTTGCGGTCGGTCCGGCTTCCCCTATCGACATCGCGACGGGCCACCCTGAGCCCGGGCGCGGACTTCGCCGGGCCCGCTTGCCGCGCGGCCGGGGCTGGCCTACTCTCTCTCCCCCGTGCCATCCCCCCTCCGACTGCTGCGAATCGCCCGCGCCAGCGCCCACTCGGCGTGCGGGTGGCTGGCGTACCGGCTGGGCTGGCTCGGGACCGCGCGCCGCCGCTTCGAACGCGTGCTGCTGCTGCGCGGCGCCGACTTCGGGGCCTACGTGCACCTCGGCCGCATCGCGTTCGACCAGGGCGACTACGCCGGCTGGCGGCGCGAGTTCGAACACGCTCGCCGCACCGACCCGGTGCGGTTTGCGCAACTGGACCACCCGATGGAGTTGTTCGAGCCGCGGCTGGCCGGCACGTCCTGCGACCCGCTCGGCTTCGGGCGGCTCGACGACGGCTACGGCTACGATGCCACCGGCTCCCGCGCCACCTGGCGCAGCCTGCACCCGTTCGGGGTCCAGCACCACAACCAGGACCGCGACCGGCACCACGACGGCTTCGGTCGGGCCGACGTGCCGTTGGCGCCGGGATTCGACCCGCTGTCGTCGGGCCAACAGTTGGACGAGGTTCTGCCGCCGATCGACCCTCCCCCGACGCCGACGAGCGAACCCACGAGGCCCGCGGCATCGGGATCCGACCCCACCATCCCGGATGCATCGTGCACTGGCGATGACTTCTCGTCCGCCGCCGAGCGCCGGCGGTTCCAGCTCCGCCGCCCGATCGACCGCCGGGAAATCGCCCGCTGCGATCTGAACGAACTGGCGCGGCGCCTGTCGAGCTGAGAACCGTCGCCCTGGCCGCACCGGATGCCGGACGACCCCCTGCTGACCCTCGCCCTCCTGCTCGCCACCGGCGCCGCCATGCAGTGGCTGGCGTGGCGACTGCGCGTGCCGGCGATCCTGTTCCTGCTGCTGGCTGGGTTCGTGGTCGGCCCCGTGCTCGGCTGGTTCGAGCCGGAACGCACCTTCGGTGACTTGTTCCGGCCGCTGGTGTCGCTGGCGGTCGGCATCATCCTGTTCGAGGGCGGCCTGACGCTGCGCTTCGACGAGCTGCGCGGCGCCGGCCACATCGTCACCAACCTGTGCACGATCGGGGTCGGCGTCACCTGGCTGCTGACCACGCTGGCGGGCATCTACATCGTCGGCGTGCCGTTCGAGATCGCCCTGCTGGTCGGCGCGATCCTGGTATTGACGGGGCCGACGGTGGTGATCCCGCTGGTGCGACACGTGCGCCCGCGTACGCCGCTCGGCCCGATCCTGCGCTGGGAAGGAATCCTGATCGACCCGATCGGCGCCGCGCTGGCGCTGCTCGTGCTCGAGGCCCTGACCGGCCACGGTGGAGCGCTCGACATCGCCCTCGGCGTCGCGCGCACGCTGTTCTATGGCTCCGGCCTGGGCCTGGTCGCGGGCGTCGCGGTGGCGCGCGCGCTCGAGCGCTTCACCATCCCCGATCGCCTGCACGTGCCGGTGACGTTCGGCGCGGTCGCACTCACGTTTGCACTCGCCAACTCGCTGCAGGCGGAGGCCGGGCTGCTGGCGGTGACCGTGATGGGCATCGCGCTCGCGAACCGCAGCAAGCTCGACGTCGAGCACGTGCTCGAATGGCACGAACCGCTGGTGACGATGCTGCTGGCGCTGTTGTTCGTGACCATCGCCGCGCGCCTCGAACTCGCCACGCTGACCAGCCTGGGCCTGCCGGCCGTGCTGTTCACGATCGTGCTGATCGTCTGCGTGCGGCCGATCGCCGTCGCGCTGGCGACCTTCGGCACCGGCGGGAACTGGCGC
>DRKG01000329.1 GCA_011051855.1 bacterium
CTGCAGCCGCACACGGGTGTCGATCCCGAGTCGATTCGCGGCGCGGCCCGGCTGTTCGCCAAGGCGCCGAACGGCGCGATCTACTACGGCCTCGGGGTCACCGAGCACCACCAGGGTTCGACCGGTGTGATGACGATCGCCAATCTGGCGATGCTGACCGGCAACATCGGGCGGCCGGGCGTCGGCGTGAACCCGATGCGCGGCCAGAACAACGTGCAGGGATCGTGCGACATGGGGTCGTTCCCGCACGAGTTGCCGGGCTACCGTCACGTCAGCGACCCGAGCGTGCGTTCGCTGTTCGAAGCCGAGTGGGGCGTGAAGATCCAGCCCGAGCCCGGCCTGCGCATCCCGAACATGTTCGATGCCGCCGTCGCCGGCTCGTTCAAGGCGCTCTACGTGCAGGGCGAGGACATCGCGCAGTCGGACCCGGATACGCAGCACGTGCAGCAGGCGCTCGAATCGCTCGAGTGCTTGATCGTGCAAGACATCTTCTTGAACGAGACCGCGAAGTACGCGCACGTGATCTTCCCGGGCACCTCGTTCCTGGAGAAGGACGGCACCTTCACCAACGCCGAGCGGCGCATCAGCATGGTGCGCCAGGTGATGCCGCCGCTGCCGGGACTCGCCGACTGGGAGGTGACGGTGCGGTTCGCCAAGGCGCTCGGTTACGAGATGCACTACGCGCACCCGCGTGAGGTCATGGCCGAGATCGCGCGGCTGACGCCGACGTTCCGCGGCGTCAGCTACGAGAAGATCGAGGCCCTCGGCAGCGTGCAGTGGCCGTGCAACGACGACGCACCGGAAGGCACGCCCTACATGCATGCGCGCGAGTTCGTAAGGGGTAAGGGCAAGTTCTTGCTGACGGAGTTCCTGCCGACGCCGGAACGCACCAACAAGCGCTTCCCGCTGATCCTGACGACCGGCCGGATTCTGAGCCAATACAACGTCGGCGCGCAGACGCGGCGCACGCACAATCAGGTTTGGCATGACGAGGACGTGCTCGAGGTCCATCCCCACGACGCCGAGGTGCGCGGCATCGAAGACGGCGACCTGGTGTCGCTGCAGAGCCGCACGGGCGAGACGGTGATGCGGGCGATGCTGTCCGAACGCATGCAGCCCGGCGTCGTCTATACGACCTTCCATCATCCCGAGTCCGGGGCGAACGTCGTGACCACCGAGAACAGCGACTGGGCGACGAACTGTCCCGAGTACAAGGTGACCGCCGTCCAGGTCCGTCGCGTCGTCGCCGACAAGAGCGAATGGCAGCAGCGCTACGACCGCTTCAGCGAGCAGCAGAACGAACTGGCGCGCAAGGCATTCGTCGAGGACGCCACGGAGGCGGGTGGGCGATGAACACCGACAAGCTGGTCACGATGGCGAACCAGATCGCCACCTACTTTGCCTCGGAGCCCGATCGCGCTGCCGCCGTCGCGGGCACGGCCGGGCACCTCAAGAAGTTCTGGGACCCGCGCATGCGCCGCGAACTGTTGCATCGCTTCGACGAGCGCGGCGGTGAGGGCATGCACGAACTGGTCGTGGCGGCGCTGCGGGAACAGCGTGCGGAGCTCGAACCTTCCGTGTGAGCCGCGAAGGGGGTGCGGTCGGGGTTCAAGTGGAAACCGCCGGTGCCGAGGAGTGCAGCATCTGTCGGCTGGCGCTGGCACGGCCTACCGGCTGGAGCAGCGTGATCCGTGGTTCGCGGCGGCTCAGCTCGAATGGCAGTGTCCGTCAGGCGCGTTGGGTTTCGGGTCCGGTCCGAAGCGCCGGACCAGAGATGTGGTTCTACGTCGGACAGCAGGGACGGCCGGTCTACTGCGCGTATGCCGCCTCGCGGGAAGACGTGCATCGCACGACATAGGTCACGACGGTCGTTGTCGAAGACTACGAGCCCCGAGTCCAGCAGCCGTTCAGGGTCGTCCTTTGCCGAGCAGCTCATCGCCGGGGCCATTCTTGTTCGCCGCTCGGCCGCTGGTGAACAGCGGTTGCCCTCGCGATGGCGCGATGCCCAGGAACGCTGCGTTGGCCCGTTTGTTGCTCAGCCAGGCGCAACTGCAGAGGGCCGGTCTGGATGGGACCTTGCCGGCTTGACGAAAGGTGGGCGGCATCCCTCGAGGGGGGATGTCGCCCACCACATTTCTCGGGTCGCGGCTGAGGCGGGCCGGAGGCCTGTCCGCCGCTACTCCGGGAACGGCACCCGCGTGACCTTGCGCTGCTTGTCGCGCAGGTGGACCAACAACAGGCCGGTGCGATCGTCCGGGAGGTCGTCGCAGAAGGCGGTGGTGATCGCGGCCAGGGCCCCGTCGGGAGAGACCGCGGCCTGCAGCGTGAGCGGCATCGAGGCGAGGTCCTGGCGCGGGCCCGGTCGCTGCTGGCTGGCGTGCATGAGCGGCGTGCGCCGGGATACGCTGCCGCTGATGGTGGTTTCGTAGAGCGAGATCGCGACGCCGGTGGCGTCGTGTTCGGCGAGGATGGTGTAGATGGTGACGCCGTGAGGGCCGAGGGCTGGCGGGCCCACGCCGAAGTCGCCGCGGCCGATCGTCAGCACGTTCTCCAACTCGCCGTCCCGGAACACCAGGAACGCATGTTCGCGGCGGGCAGCGTCGTCGACGTCGGGGTCTTCGTCGCGGCTGCCGACCAGCACGACGCGCGACAGGTCCTTGCTGAATGCCGGCAGCGGCAGCACGTCCCAGCGGCTGCCGCGAGGAGAGCGGAACAGAGGCGTGCGCGCCAGGGACTCGGGGTCGAGCATGCCGAGTTCCCAGTCGGAGTCCTCGGCCCCGGTCCTCTTGAGCATGTAGGCGGCGCCGTCACCGCGCGGTGCGAGGATGCACTCGCCGCCGACGGCCTGGCTCTCGACTTCACCGGTCTCCAGGTCGACCTTCTGCAACTGCTTGCCGCCGAGGAGCAGGATGTCTCCGACGACTACGAGCGGCGTGATCAGGGGGCCGATGGCGTCGTCCGGGTGGGCGAACGAGAACTCGCGGCGCACCTCGCCCTGCAGCGACATGCGGCGCACGACCAGCGTATCCTTCTTCAGCGAACCGCCCTGCAGGACGAGCAGCTCGTCGCCCGCTGGGGACCACCTGCTCGCGAACGCGCCCTTGCGGTCTTCGAGTTCGAGCAAGGTCGTCGCCGCACCGGTGTCGCGGTCGTAACGCAATAGGCACGGGGTCTCGCCCTTGCGGCCGGTGTAGACGAGGTGCTTGCCGTCGGGGCTCCACGCCGGTCGGCAGGCGAACAGGTAGCCCAGCGCGAGCAGGATCGTGGCGGCGCACAGGCGTCGGACGGCGAGCTGGTGGTGCATGACGGGTTCTCCGGGTGGCAGGATAGCCGATCGCTGGAGGAGCTGTCCGACACTCCTTATCCCACTCCTGCAAACGCCTTGGGCCTGCCCCGGAAACGGATGGCCGACCGCGGCGGGGGGCGGTTCGCGTCGTCTTCCGCGCTGGATCCCCAACCCGTCGTCTGGCATCGTCCGGCCGCGTGACCTATTCTCGCGGGCCAGCGCGTCGCCCTTGCCACACGGGGGAAGTCGCGACGGCATCCGAGCTACTGCGGGTCGTCGCGCTTCGCCGATGGTCGAGGAGCGGGCCCGATTGGTCAGGGCGGCCGATGGGCCGACTCGCGGGCCATTCCGGCCCGGGCAGGCGGCACGAACAATCCGATGACGAACAACGATCCGAAGGAACCGGCGGAAGGGCAGGGCGCGCGCAAGCCGCGCGGCATGGGCGGGGTGATCCTGATCCTGGCGCTGTTGATGGCGCTGTTCCTGGTGGTGTCGAGTTCCGGCCGCGACGGCCAGAACTCGGTGCACGCCTTCCGCAGCCACCTGCTCAACGGGCGGCTGACCAACTTCACCCTGTCCGACGGCGTCGTGACGGCGCAGGTCGTGGGCCAGGAGGGGGAGCGGCCGCAGGAGATCGAGGTCGTGCTGCGCCCGTTCCTGCGGGACAACCCGAGCGAGGCGTTGCTCTACGAGCGGCTGGCGGCGATGCGACTCGACCCGGAGCTCTACCCCGACAAGGCGACGGCGACCGAACGTTTCCTCGACGACGTGCGCGAGCAGCGCATCCGGGTCGAAAACGCGTTCTTCGTGCAGGAGATCGAGCAGAAGACCAAGCGGACCAAGCCGCTGCGCCCCGATGGCTTGCGCCGGGCGGGTACCTACATGACGGCGCTCCTGCAGCGCGGTTCCTCGGTGCACTACGTGCGGATCGACGCGCCGAACTCGGCCGGCGTGCCTTCCCTACAGGAGATCGCCTCGGAACTCTCGGACCGCGGCGTGCCGGTGCGCTCCTACGTGCTGTCGCTCGGTAGCTCCGACTTCCGCGTCACCGAGCCGAATACGGCGCTGATCTACATCCTCGGCACCGTCGGCCCGTGGCTCCTGGTGCTGGCGATCGTCTGGTTCTTCATCCTGCGGCAGATGCGGTCACCCGGCGGCAGCGGCGGCGTGCTCAGCTTCGGCCGATCCCGCGCGTCGCTCTACACCAAGGAGAACCGCACCAACGTGACCTTCGACGACGTCGCCGGCATGGAGGAGGCGAAGGCCGAGGTGCGCGAGATCATCGAGTTCCTGAAGAACCCGGGCAAGTTCGCGCGGCTCGGCGGTTCGATCCCGCGCGGCGTGCTGCTGGTCGGTTCGCCCGGCACCGGCAAGACGTTGCTGGCCAAGGCGATCGCCGGCGAGGCCGAGGTGCCGTTCTTCTCGATTTCGGGCAGCGACTTCGTCGAGATGTTCGTCGGCGTCGGCGCCAGCCGCGTCCGCGACCTGTTCAAGCAGGCGCGCGAGGCGAGCCCGTGCATCGTGTTCCTCGACGAGATCGACGCCGTCGGGCGCAAACGCGGCACCGGCATGGGGGGCGGCCACGATGAGCGCGAGCAGACGCTGAACGCGATCCTGGTCGAGATGGACGGTTTCGACTCGGACAAGGGCATCATCCTGGTCGGCGCGACCAACCGCCCCGACGTGCTCGATCCGGCGCTGTTGCGACCCGGCCGCTTCGATCGTCAGGTGGTCATCGATCGCCCGGACGTGAAGGGGCGCGAGGCGATCCTGAAGGTGCACGCACGCAAGGTGAAGCTGGCCGGCTTCGTCGACCTGCTCAAGATCGCCAAGGCGACCGCCGGCTTCTCCGGTGCCGAACTGGCCGCGGTGATCAACGAAGCCGCGATCCTCGCCGCGATGAAGAACAAGGACGCGGTCGGCATGGCCGACCTCGAGGAGGCGCGCGACCGCGTTCGCTGGGGCCGCGAGAAGAAGTCGCGCGCGATCGAGGAGGAGGACAAGAAGGTCACCGCCTACCACGAGGCGGGCCACGCGATCGTGTCCATGTTGACCCCGGACCAGGACCCGGTCCACAAGGTGACCATCGTCAGCCGCGGCCGGGCGCTCGGCGCGACCATGTCGCTGCCCGAGAAGGACGACTACAACCACTGGCAGAAGAAGCTGCTCGGCCGGATCGCGGTGTGCTTCGGGGGGCGCATCGCCGAGAAACTGGTGTTCGGCGATGTCTCCGCCGGCGCGCAGAACGACATCGAGCAGGCGACCAACTTGGCGCGCGTGATGGTCTGCGAGCTCGGCATGAGCGAGAAGGTCGGCCCGATCAAGTACACCGCCGACGAGGAGAATCCGTTCCTCGGCAACGAGTTCCGCCTGTCCGGCAGCGTTTCCGAGCGCACGCTCGAGGCCATCGATTCGGAGGTGCGGCGCATCATCGACGACCAGTATCAGGCCGCCACCCGGGTGCTCGAGGAGCACCGGCGGGAGCTCGACGTGATCGCCGAGGCTCTGCTCAAGCACGAGACGCTGACCGGCGACGAGGTCGCCGCGGTGCTGCGCGGGGATGACCTGGAGGAGTTCCGCGCAGCGCAGGAGCGTCAGAACGCGGCGGCCGAGCGGGAGGCCGCCGAACAGGAATCGGCCGAACAGAAGCCGGCCGCGCCCGAATCAGAGGGCCAGGCGTCCGACGGCCAGTCGGATGTCGGCTTGTCCGGAGCCTGATCCCCCCGAAGCAGAACGCCCGATCCGATGACCTTCACGCTCGCCTTGCAGAATCCGGCCGCGGACGACGGCGGATTCCTCGATGCGGGCAAGATGGTCATCGAGGTCGCGATCTTCGCGGTCCTGATCTACGTCGTGCTGCGCTTTCTGCGCGCGACGCGCGGTTCCGGGATCATCCGCGGACTGGCGCTCTTGCTGACGACGTTTGCGGTCACGTTCTTCATCCTGGCCGACTGGCTGCAGCTCAAGCGACTGTCGTGGTTGGTCGAACAGCTTGCGCCTTCGGTGGTGCTCGGGCTGGTGGTGGTGTTCCACCCGGAAATCCGGCGCGCGATCGTGCACCTCGGCGATGCGCCGATCTTCGGCCGGTTCTTCCGCCGCGATGCCAAGATCGTGCCGCGCTTGCTGCGGGCCGTGGCGCGGTTGAGCAAGGAACGCATCGGGGCGTTGATCGCGATCGAGCGCGAGGCCTCGCTGTCGGAACTGACCGAGAACGGCATCACCATCGACGCCGAACTCAACTCGTACCTGATCGAGTCGATCTTCTTTCCGAAGAGTGCGCTGCACGATGGCGGCGTCGTCGTGCGCGACGACCGCATCGTGGCCGCGTCGTGCCTGTTCCCGCTCAGCCAGAACCCCGACGTCGACAAGCGGCTCGGCACGCGGCACCGCGCGGCGCTCGGCCTGTCGGAAGAGACCGATGCCCTGGTCGTCGTGGTCAGCGAAGAGACCGGCAAGATCTCGACCGCGAGCGGTGGCCGACTCGATCATGATCTCGAACTCGACCAGCTCGAACAGCAGTTGGACGAGGTGTTCGGCAGGAGTGCTACGTCATGAGCCGCGACCGGCGACGCAAGTCCTGGCTCTACTACCTGGTCGTCGACGACCCGTATCGCAAGCTGGTGGCGATCGGGCTCGGCGTGCTGCTGTGGTTCTTCATCGACACGCGCATCACGGACACGTTCACGCGGACCTTCCCGCTGAAGGCTCCGGACGAAAACGTGCTGGCTTCGCGGGATATGGAGCTGTTGCTGATCGACCTGCCGGCGGATCGCGTGGTGGTGAAGCGGTTCCTCGACGGCGACACCGAGATCCGTTCCGTCGCACTCAGCTTTCGCGGCCCGCGCTTCCAGATCGACCAACTGAAGAGCCAGACCCTCAATCTGGAGATCGAGAAGTT
>DRKG01000330.1 GCA_011051855.1 bacterium
ATTGGTGACGGCCGCGGCCGACCTCGCCGCGAACCTGGTGCGTCGCCGCCTGCGCGTCGACCCGAACCACCCGCGCTTGACGAAGCCGATCGGGCGCCGCGCCACCGCCGTGCGCCGTATGCAGGTGCTCGGCGGCTCGGTGGTCGCCCTGGCTGCCTGTTGGTCGTGGCTCGCGGCTCCGATCACGAACGCGGTGGCGGAGATGGGTCGCATGGAGTGGGCGTTCGTCGGCTCCTACGTCGGTGGCCTGTTCGTGCCGGCGGTCGACGGCGACACCCTGCTGGCCGTGCTGCGTGCCGCCGCCACCGCGGTTGCGATCGGCCTGTTGGCGACGGGGCTCGCCGGTGCCGTTGCCGCCACGCTGTCGTGGCCGGCGTCGATCGCATTCCAACTCGACGTTGCGCGCTTCACCGGCGAGCGCAGCCCGTCGGGCTCGCGGCTCGTGCGTTGGTGCGCCTTTGTCGCCGCGCGCGCCTGTGCCTTGGTCTTGCGCGCCGTGCCCGAAGCGGCCTGGCTGCTGATGCTGTTGGTCCTGTTTCGGCTCGGCCCGACCGCCGCCGTGTTCGCGATCGCGCTGCACAGCGCTGGCGTGTTGCAGCGCGTGTTCACCGAGGCGATCGACGACGTGCGCTACCGGCAGCACGAGGTCGTGCCGGCGTCGCCGTCGCGGGCGTTCTTGTACTCCGCGCTGCCTTCGGCATGGCCGTTGTGGCGCACCTACGCGTTCTTCCAGTTCGAGGTCAACCTGCGCGCCGGCGTCGCGCTCGGCCTGGTCGGCGCGGGCGGACTCGGCCACCTGTTCCGCGCCAACCTCGAGTTCCGCGATCATGGCCGGGCCGCAGCGTTCCTGTGGGGCATGATCTTGCTGACCGTCGCCGTCGATCGACTGTCACGCTGGTTGCAGCTCCGCCGCCTGCGCTGCAGCGGCACATCCGAACCGGGCGGTGGTGGTGCTACTGGCCGCGCGGCAGGCGTTCGCCGGCCCGGTCCTTGTAGAAGTCCTTGATGATCCTCGGCGCTCGCTTTGTAGCGGATCATCCAAATGGTCTTGGCTTGCGTGACCATGTCCTCTGCATACTGATTCGGTTCGGGAGCTATTATCGGGAGTTGTGGGTGAAGAAGGGCGATCACGCGGCACCTTCCTTGCCTGGACACGGGCTGAAAGCACCGGCAGCGCCGCTTCATGCCTATCGCCCGCGTATCTCCACGAGCATTTGCCTCGCTTCTGTGAAGTCTGGGTTGTAGTGCAGCGCCTTTCGGAGGCTTCCCCTCGCTTCGGCAGCCTGTCCCATCGTCCACTGTAGGTATCCGAGATTGTACCAGGCCTCGGGAGAAGTGGCGTCCACGCTGATCGCGGTGCGCAGGGCTCGTGCCGCGGCTTCGTGTCTACCGGCCATGGCGTTCGCGACACCCAGGCCGACCCACCCGGAAGCCACCTGATCGTGTGCTGCAATCGCCTTGCGGAACAAGGCGGTGACCAGGTCGATGTCACGTGGCATTTGGGTGGACGCGTCCAACAACGTCACCCATCCGAGACCCGACCAGATCGCCGCCCGGCGTTCCCTCTGCAAGCTGGGCGCGGCCGGGAAGCTGGACGTCAGCGCCTGCTCGTAGTGCTTCCTTGCCCGGGGGAGAGCGCCTTGTCCGCCCATCCGGGCTTGCTCCAGGAAGTGGTCCCCGGCCATGGCCTGCACGGTCGCCAGGTGCGGCGCCATCTGCAAGGCATGTGCTACGAGATGTCCCTGGTCTCGCCAGACCAGGCACTGCCGTTGCGTTGCTACACCAAGGGCCAGCGCGGCCGCCAGGACGGTCCATGCCCAACGTTGCGTGCGAAGGCCCCAACCCAACAGGCAACACACTCCGCCCACGCATAGGTAGGAGTATCTGTCTTGCACGCAGAACTCTCCGAGTGTCCACCACACGATCGCCGGCACGGCGGCAGGGCAGAGGGCAAGTGCCAGTTGCCACCTCGCTTGACGAAATCGTCTGCAGACCACAGCGGCTGCAACCAACGCAATCAGCGCAAGTAGGAGCCATGCCCATCCGGCGTCGCTCGCCGTAGTCGGACAGCAGCGAAACGGGGTCAGATCAGTAGGCCAGAGGACCAATAACAGTTGGTTGATCCAGACTTCGGCTCCGCCCAGGAGCAGAGTCGCCACCCCGGGAACGTTCTGGTTCCAGACTACGGATCCGACCACTGCGTAACGCGCAGCAGCCCAGACCGCTACCGCGGCCGCCAGGGTAATCCAGAGCTTCGCTCCCGGCCTTTGTTGGCTCATCCGTCCACGCGCCCATGCGTCAGCCAGTAGGAGTGCGGGCACGATCGCCAGGGCGCTCTCCTTGGCAAACAAGGCCCCTGTCAAACTCAGGGCCAGCCACGCATGCGAGGCCCTGGGTGAGAGGGCGGATCTGAGTGCCAGCAGGGCCAAGAGACCGGCCAAGACCTCGGGAGCAGCAGACGCCCAGGCAACTGCCTCAACCTGCACGGGGTGGAGCAGGAACAGTGCCGCACAAGCTGTGGCCGTCAGTGGCGGTGCCGCAAGACTCGTCGCCACGATACTCCGAATGGTGATGGCGGCACCCGTGTGCGCCGCAATCGCCATCAGGTGTACCATAGACATCCCCCCCTGATACGCAGACGCCAAGGTGAGGCTGGAAAGTGGCCTCCAATAGCCAAGATGCGCTCGGAAGAACGGTGTGCCGATGAGCTCGCCCAATGCAAGGCTTCGCATGGACGGGTCGCGTTCGAGAGTCAGCACGTCATCGTAGACAGCCTGTCCATACATGGCAGGCCACCACATCAGGGCACTCAAGACAAGGATGACGGATGTATGAAGGAGCTGGGTCTTCACTGCCTGATGCCCCGCACGAGGTTAGCCTGAACTATGCATGAAACAGAGCCCCCCGGCACGCACCATCCACGCCCATGCGGCAGAAGAGCGGCCGCCTGACGCAGCATGGGGGTGGATGGTGCGTGCCGGGGGTGCTGGTTCGTGCATAGATCGGGCTACCGACGATTCGCAACTCGTTACGAGCGGCTGCGCGCAACGGCCAACGCGGTCGTCAATGCCGTTCGCATGCTCCTGGTTCTCGCCCGGCTGCTGGCGGCCGTCAGTGCGTGTGAGCCTGCACAGAAACGCGCCGTAGCTCGCGCTGAGGTCGGATGCGCTGGGGAATCAGGTGGGGTGCGGGCGCATTCGTGCGCTTGCAGCTCCGCCGCCTGCGCTGCAGCGGCACATCCGAACCGGGCGGTGGTGGTGCTACTGGCCGCGCGGCAGGCGTTCGCCGGCCCGGTCCTTGTAGAAGTCCTTGATGATCTGCCAGCACTGCTCGGCGCTCTCGGCGTAGCTGATCAGGTCGAGGTCCTGCGGGCTGATGGTGCCCTCCTCGACGAACAGGTCCCAGTTGACCAGGCGGCTCCAGTAATCCTTGCCGAACAGGATGACTGGGATCGGTTCCATGCGCTTGGTCTGGATCAGCGTCAGCGATTCGAAGAGCTCGTCCATCGTGCCGAAGCCGCCGGGGAACGCGATCATCGCCTTCGCCCGCATCAGGAAGTGCATCTTGCGGATCGCGAAGTACTTGAACTCGAAGCACAGCGCCGGGGTGATGTAGCTGTTCGGTTCCTGCTCGAACGGCAGCGTGATGTTGAGGCCGATCGACTTGGCGCCGACGTCGAACGCGCCGCGGTTGGCGGCCTCCATGATGCCGGGGCCGCCGCCGGTGCAGATCACGTAGTCGCAGGTGCGGTCGATCTGGCAACTGCCCGACACGATGCGGCCGAACTCGCGAGCTTCGTCGTAGTAGCCGGCCTTCTTCAACACGTTCTCGGCGATGCGCACCTTGCGCTGCTTGATCGGGTCATCGGGGTCGGCGGCGAGTTCGGCCTGCGCGGCGGCCAAGCGCCGCTCGGCCTCGGGTCGCTCGACGACGCGGGTGCCGCCGAACACGACCACCGTCGAACGCACGCCCTCTTCCTCTTGGATCAGCTCGGGCTTGAGCAGTTCGAGCTGCAGCCGCACCGGCCGCAGTTCTTTGCGACCCATGAAGTCCGGGTCGATGTGCGCCTGCCGGTAAGAGGTCGAGTTGCGGATCGCCTGGATGCGGTAGCTCTTCGCCTGGTCGTCGTTCTGGGTCGGGGATTGCGGGGAGTCGTTCATGGCGTTTCGTGGCCGGCGGCAACTCAGGCCATCGGCATTCCGCGGTCGTTCGCTTGCGCGCTTCGGCGTGGCCCGGTGAGATTGGGGCTCGCATGTCGATGCCGCGCCTCACGTATTGCACCAACGTGCACCCTGCGCCGAGTCTCGACAACCAGTTCGCGACCATTCGGGAGCATGTCGGCGAGATTGCGGCGGCCGCCATCCGGGCGGGGCGCGAGTTCGGCCTCGGCGGATGGTGGCCGATGCCGCTGGTGCAGGAACTCGCTGGCGATCCGGCTGCGCGTGCGCGACTCTCGGCTGCACTGGTGGCCGCGAACGCGCCGCTGTGGACGCTGAACGGGTTTCCGTTCGGCGACTTCCACCAGCCGGTCGTCAAGACCGCGGTTTACGCGCCGGACTGGGGCACGGAGGATCGGCTGCACTACACGCGACTGTGCGCCGAGGTCGGGTCGGCGATGGTGGGGCCCGGTGGGCTGCTGCCAGTGTCCAGCTTGCCGCTCGGGTTTCGCGGTCCGGGCGACCCGGCCGCGGACTTGCGCGTGATGGCGCGCAACCTGGCGCGCTGCGCCAGTGCGTTCGCGGCGATCGAGGACCGCACCGGCGTGCGTTGCGTGCTGGCGCTCGAGCCCGAACCCAACTGCCTGCTCGAGACCGTCGCCGGCACGGTCGCGTTCCTGGAGCGCTGGTTGTTCGAGGAAGGCGCGTGGACGACGGTGCCGGACGAGCACCTGCGCCGCCACCTAGGCATCTGCGTCGACCTGTGCCACCTCGCCGTGCTCGACGAGGATCCGCTGGCAGCGCTCGACGATCTGCGCCGACGCGGTATCGCCGTGCCGAAGATCCAGGTCTCGGCGTGCCTGGAAGTGCGCGATCCCGAAGGGCTCGACGAGTTGCTGCGTTTCGCGGAGCCGCGCTACCTCCACCAGACCCGGGCCGCGAACGGACTGCGTTCGCTCGACCTCGACGACGTGCGCGCGAGGCGCGAGGACTACGAACGCGCCGGTCGGATCCGCACGCACTACCACGTGCCGCTCGACTGGGATCGGGACGGCGCGTTCGGTTCGACGCAGGCCGAGGTGCGGCGCGTGCTGACGGAGCTGGCCCGACGCCCAGTGAACGACGTGCCGTTGCTCGAGGTCGAGACCTACACGTGGTCGGTGCTCGGCGAGGCGTTTGGGCGGGCACCACTGGCGGAGCGCATTGCGCGCGAACTCGATTGGGTTGCGGCGTTCTTCCATTCGTCCGCCGACGAAAACACCTGAGCGATCGCCCGCCGGGTGCGTATCCTGCTGCGCAAGCGATGATCCATCTGCAGGAGGTCAAGAAGAGCTACGCGCGCGGCGACCAGGCGGTCGTGGCGTGCGCCGTCGACCGACTCGATGTCGAGGCCGGCGAACAAGTTGCGCTGATCGGTCGATCGGGCACCGGCAAGACGACGTTGTTGCACATCCTGGCCGGCATCCTGCGGCCCGATCGCGGCCAGGTCGAGGTCGTCGGCCAGCGGCTCGACCGCATGGGCGAAGCCGCGCGCGATCGCCACCGCGGCCGCCACATCGGCATGGTCTACCAGACGTTCAACCTGCTGCAGCCGTTCACCGCGCTCGAAAACGTGTTGCTGGGGGCGCTGTTCGGCCGCGGTGCCGGCAACGAGTCGCGCCTCCGTGCCGAGGCGCTGTTGCAGAAGGTCGGTCTCGGCGACCGCATGCACCACCGTCCGGCGGAGCTGTCGGTCGGGCAGGTGCAGCGCGTGGCGATCTGCCGCGCGCTGGTCAACGACCCCGAGTTGATCCTGATGGACGAGCCGCTCGGCAACCAGGACAAAGCGACCGGCGGCCAGGTGCTCGACCTGCTGCTGCAGATCGCCGACGACGGCGGCAAGACGGTGGTGATGGTCACCCACGACCCCGAGAGCGCCGAGCGCATGCAGCGCACGGTCGACTTGGCGTCGTTGCGCGGCGAGGTCGTGCCCGCCGGTGGGGAGGCGCGATGAGGCTCTTGTCGATCAGCCTGCGCAACTTGCGCATCCGTTTCGTCGCGACCGTGTTGACGATGATGTCGATCGTCGTTGCGACGGCGCTCTACGCGTCGATCCTGACGATGGCCGAGCAGACCGAGGCCCGCTACGAGGGCAGCATCGGCGGCTATCAGGCGATCCTCGGCCCCAATGGCGCCAGCGAACTCGAACTGGTGCTGAACGCGATCTTCAACATCGGCGATTCGCCCGGGTTGATCCCGCTCGAGGTCTGCCAGCAGATGCGCGAGCAGAAGCGGGTCGGCCGCATCCGCCGCACGCGCGTGCGCTACGCGATCCCGCAGGCGCGCGGCGACAGCGTCAGTCGGTTCAACTTCCCGGTAGTCGCGACGCTCGACGAGATGTTCTCGAAGTTCGAGTGGCACCGCGAACCGCTGAAGTTCCAGGCGGGGCGGCCGTTCCACTACTCGTGGGAGCAGTTGCTCGAACTTGCCGAAGCGCTCGCCCGGCACGAGAACGGTGTGCGTGCGCACGAGGCGGAGCCGCCGCCGCGTCCGCAGTTGCAGAAGGAGTGGCGCGAGTGCGTGATCGGCGCCCGCGTCGCGCGTTCGCTGTCCCTGGGGATCGGTGCGACGATCACGCCCGTGCACGGCAAGCGCAACGAGTTCGGCTACCACGAACACCACGAGGCCGCGTGCCAGGTCGTCGGCATCCTCGCTCCGACCAACTCGCCGATCGACTCGACCATCTACCTGCCGCTCGGCGTGCACCTGTTGATCGACGGCCACGAAGGCGGCGTGTTCGTCGACAAGCTGGTCCCTGGCAAGTCCAAGGACATGGTCAAGGAACTGCCGACCTCCGCGGGTCGCATCGGCCTGACCGCGGTCATCCTCGATCCGCTGGACCACCTCGGGCCGCGCATCCTGCGCAGCGAGTTCGGCACCCACCCCGAGGCCCAGGTTGCCTGGCCGCAAGGCGTGATCCCGAAGTTCCTGCAGCAGATCGGCAACGCCGCCGACGCCCTCGCCGTGATCGCGTGGTTGGTGCTGCTGGTTGCGGCCGTGTCGATCACGGTCGCGATCTACAACACGATGAACGAGCGCCGCCGCGAGATCGCGATCATGCGTTCGCTCGGCGCGCGCCGGCTGCAGATCCTGACGATCATCACCGGCGAGGCCGCGCTGTTGTCGCTGTTCGGGGCGCTGTTCGGTATCGCGCTGTGCCACCTGGCGCAGTGGGGCCTGCAGCCGCTCGTCGAAGACCTGACCGGGGTTTATCTCGACTGGGCGATCTTCCGCCCGTGGGAGCTCTACCTGGTCGCAGGTGTGACGGCGGTCGGCGCGTTTGCCGGGCTGGCACCGGCAGTCAAGGGATCGATGACGCAGGTCGCGGACAATCTGGCGCAGAACTACTGATCGCAGGGTCTTCCGGCCCTGCCGCGGAGTGCTCCCGGGCCGTCGGTGTCCGAAAACCGGCGTCCTGGAAGCGTTCCCGGCCGATGCTCGTATACGATGAACCCTCGGCCCATCCTGCGGGCCCCGCTGCATCATGAAGACCCTACTCAGCATCCTCGCCCTGTCCGGCCTGCTCGTGTGCCAACAGCCTCCGAAGAAGGGGCCGCAGGAGAAGCCGGTTCCGAAGGCCTCCGAGACGGGCAAGCAGGGAGGAAAGACCGGCAAGACCGGCAAGACCGGCGGGGCCCGACAGAACGGCAAGAAGGATCCGAAGAAGGATCCCAAGAAGGGTGAGCCGCGCATCGACAAGCCGGCCAAGGACCAGCCGATGCCGCAGGGCTCCGACCCGGCCGACATCGCGGCGATGAAGAGCGCCGAGGACATGCTGCGGGCCGAGAAGCGGCTGCGCGAGGAGATCAAGGCCGGCAAGATCACCGGCCTCGACAAGATCCTGCCGTTCGACGAGCTGACCTCGTGGCCCTACGAGGACGGCTTGAAGGGCATGCCGAAGCGCATCAAGGAACTGTCGGGCAAGCGGGTTCTGATGACCGGCTTCATGCTGCCGATCGACGAAGTGCAGAACATCAAGGAGTTCCTGCTGGTCGAATCGCTGTGGTCGTGCTGCTACGGCCAGCCGCCGGACATCCACGGCATCGTTCGCGTGGTGATGCCGAAGGGCAAGACGACCGACTACTTCTTCGATCCGCTCAAGATCATCGGCAAGTTCAAGGTCGAAGCGACGGTGATGGACGGCTACTGCGTCGACATCTACCAGCTCGAGGTCGAGAGCCTCGAGGCGTTGAAGTTCAAGTAGGCGCCGCCGACCGGCCGCGCCGGCCGACCGCCCGTCCCCGATGGGCTGAAGTGCGCCTTTGCTCCCGAGTTGGCGGTGGCATCGGCACGCTGGCGTGAGCGACGAAAGTTCGGACATGTCTCGTGCCGATAACCGGGGCAATGGCTCCCGGAAGCGAACGCCGTGCCCGCGGCTGGTCTCTGACCCAGCGACTGACGGTCGCGCTGTCGATCGGCGCGTTCTTCGTCGCTGTCGTGCTCGGATTCCTCGGTGCCGACCGCGATGCCCGCCACCTGGCGGCGATGCAGGCCGACAGCGAACTCGTCGGCGTGCGCTCGCTCGCCGAGCGCGCGGCGCCGTTGCTCGATCGCGGGGACGTGATGCGGCTGTCGGTGCTGGCTTCGGCGGTGCGCGACCAGTTCGGTGGGCGGGTCCTGGTGCTCGACCGCCGCGGCAGGGTCGCGTTCGACACCGCGCTCGTGCTCGGTGACAAGCAGATGTCCTTGCTGGCCGGCGGCGAACCGTTTCAGCGCGCGACGGGCAAGGCGCCGGGCGAACGGGTGCGCGAGAGCCTGGCGCCGGTGCGCTTCGGCGGCGAGGTCGTCGGGGAGGTGCGCTTGCAGTGCAGCGTGCCCGAGGTCGCCGCCGGCTTCGATCTGTCGTGGTTCGGCTTGGTGCTGCTGAGCTGCCTGACGATGGTCGGGGCCGCCGCGATGCTCGGCCACCACTGGTCGGCGCGCGTGCGCGGTGCGACCGACTCTTTGATCCGGCTGGCCGCGGGCGAAGTTGCCGGGCCGTCGCCGGACGACGTCGAGAGCGAACTCCAGGATCTCGGTTCGGCGATGCGCGAACTCGAGAAGGGCATGCAGGACGGCCTCGCCCGCGTCGGCGAAGGCTACGTGGCGATGGCGCTGCAGGTGGTCGACAGCCTCGAACAGCGCCGCTTGGTGCCGCCGGGCCACGGCGAACGCACCGCGCGGCTGGCCGGGCGCATCGCCGACCGACTGCAGTTGCTCGAAGCGGATCGCAACGAACTCGACATCGCCTGCCGCCTCGTCGACTTGGGCAAGGCGTCGATCCGTACCACGATCCTGCAGAAGGCCGGGCCGCTGACCGAAGTCGAGGCCCAGAGCCTCGAACACCACCCGGTGCACGCCGCCGAGCAGCTCGAGAACATTCCCGCGCTCCGCCGCGTCGCCAAGATCCTGCGCCACCAGCTCGAGCGCTACGACGGTCGCGGCACTCCCGACGGCCTGCGTGGCGACCGCATTCCGCTCGGATCGCGGGTGCTCGCGCTCGCGTCGGCGTTCGATTACCTGACCACCTGTGCCGCCGACAAGCCGCTCGACTGGCAGCAGGCGCTGGTGCAGCTCGAGCAGCGCCGCGGCGAGGTGTTCGATCCGTGGCTGGTCGACCTGTTCGCCGAAGAGATCCGTCGCGAGCCGCCGTCGGCCGACCCCGAGGTGATGATCGTGCCGGGCGGGTCGATGCCGTGGCGGGTCGTCGACTCGAACGACGACGAGGACGATGGCGCGCTCGAGGTCCAGACCGAGCTCGAGGTGATGGCCGACGAGTTCCGATTCGAGGACGAGGCGTGAACCGGTTTGCTCGGGCGTTGTCGTGCTTGCCGCTGCTCGCGTCGGCGTGCGTGGTGCCGCCGGACGACCCATTCGAGCGCGGCGAGTTCGCGGTGCAGCGCGACGACCTGCTGATGGCCCTACACGCCTTCGACGCGGTGCCGGTCGCGCATCCGCGCTACCCGGATGCGCGCGCTGCCGCCGTCGCGGTCGAGCAGCGCATGCGACGTTGCCAGGAACTGCTGCTCGAGGCGTTGATGCTGCGCGGGGAATGGCGCGACGAAGAGGCCCTCGAAGCGTTGCGCAGGGCACAGGTGCAGTGGCCGAGCCAGCCCGGACTGCAACGCTGGATCGACGCGACCGAGCAGCGCCTCGCCCTGTTCGGTTCGCGCCGTCCGGAGTCGGGTGGAGAAGGGGGCGAGCCCGCGGCACCCGCACCCGTGCCGCTGGTCGAAGTCCCTCCGGCAACGCCGGCACCAGCGCCGGTCGAGACGCGAGAACGAACCTCGACGCCGACCGCGACCGCGCCCCCGGTTTCCGACGATCCGGTCGTCGAGATCCCGGCCGAGCCCATCGAGGAACCGCCGAGCCCGCCGGTGGCCTCGGCCCCGAGCCACCGCGCAGGGGATGATCCGGTGGCCCTCGGGTTGGTCGCCGTCGAGCGGCTGCTCGCGCGCGCCGAGCGCGACCGCGCGGTGCGCGACCTGACCGAACTGGCGCGACGTTTTCCCGGTGACGCGCGGGTCACCAGTCGCCTCGCTCGGCTCCTGCACCAGCGCGGGCTCCTGCGCTACGGGCAGGGCGCGGTGGCGGCGGCGATCCGCGACTGGCAGCGCGTGCTCAAACTGGAGCCGGGCAACGAGCGCGTTCGCGGGCTGCTGGCGGCGGCGCGTCGCGAGGCCGCCGAACGCTAGCCCGATCCATGCACGAACCAGCACCCCCGGCACGCGCAATCCACGCCCATGCGGCGTCAGGCGGCCGCCTGCGGCGTCCGTTCGCTCCGCGAACTCCTTGGCAGAATGCTCAGCGGGGCCAGCGCCCCGCCTGCGCTTCTGCAGTCGCCTTCCTTGCCTGGACGCGGATTGCGCGCACCGGAGGCACTGTTTCATGCA
The DNA here is from genome assembly GCA_011051855.1 of bacterium. GTDB lineage: Bacteria > Planctomycetota > UBA1135 > UBA1135 > UBA2386. The sequence continues at coordinate 11,069 of DRKG01000330.1, forward strand.
TAGATCGGGCTAAGCGCCCATTCTGGCCGAGCTGCGGGTCGCCGCAACCCCCGGGGGACGGCCGCCGGCCCTCAGAACAGCATGCCCGGCTCGCTGGCGAAGAAGCTCGACCCTTGCTGTTCGAGGCCGTCGGCGACCAGGTGCGCCAGGTCGGGGTCGAAGTGGCTGCCGGCCTGTTCGCGGAACAGGGCCACGATCTTGGCGATCGGCCAGGCCGGTTTGTAGCTGCGTTGCTCGGCGAGCGCGTCGTAGACCTCGGCGAGCACCAGGATGCGGCCGGGCAGCGCGACTTCCTCGCCGGCCAGGCCGTTGGGATAGCCGCGGCCGTCCCAGCGTTCGTGGTGTTGGTAGACCCACAGGCGCACGTTCTCGTGGTCGGTCAGGTCCTCGAGCACGTCGTAGCCCATCTGCGGGTGGCGGTTGATGACCTCGCGCTCATCGGCCGTCAGCGGGCCCGGTTTGGTCAGGATGCTGTCGGGGATGCCGATCTTGCCGACGTCGTGCATCAGGCTTGCGAGGCGCAGCGAGGCGCGGTCCTCGTCGGATACGCCGCAGCGCTGCGCGAGCTTGTCGGTGTAGCCGACGACGCGGGCGGCGTGGCCGCTGGTGGTCGGGTCCTTGATCTCGATGGTGCGCGGAAGCACCGACGCGAGCACCCGGTTGATCGACTCGAGCTCGCGGTTGCGCCGCGACAGCTCGGCTTCCTGCACGACGCGCCGGCAGGTCGCCAGCAACTGCGTGGTGTCGATCGGTTTCACCACCATGTCGGCGACGTGGCTGCGCAGGGCCGCCTGCGCGCCGTCGAACGTCGGCCGGCCGGTGAGCACGACCACCGGCGGCGACGGCCGCACTTCGCGCGCCGCCTCGGCGACCTGCGAGCCGAGGTCGGACTCGCCGAGGTAGAGGTCGGTCAGGACGAGGTCGAACGCCTTTGCCCGCAGAGCGGCGATGCCGTGCTGCAACGTGCTGACGCAGGTGACCTCGAAGCCGTCGTGCGCCAGCGTGTTGCCCAGGCTGCGCAACACGTCGGGCTCGTCGTCGACGATCAGCACGCGGAGCCCCGTGCGGGCAATGCGACCGGGCGCAACGGCGTTCTCGATTCGCGGGGCGGGGCGGGACGAGGAAGACGTGGCCTGGAAGTCCTGCCACGACGGGGATGCCTCGGGGAGTCTCATGGTTTCATCGCCAGTCTCATGCATGGGAGACTGAGAGGTTGACGGAAGGCCGTATCCGGGCGCGAGTCTCCACGACTTCCGACCGTACTCAACACGGTTCTGTGGAAAGTGTGGAGAGTTTTGCTCATCGGGATCCTGCGCGAGGAGCGTTGCAACTCCCATGCTACCGACGCCAGAATGCGCGGCCCGCGATGGCCGACCAACCTCTGACGCGTACCGTTCCCCCGTGCGACGCCGGTGTGCGCCTGGACGTATTCCTGGCGTCGCAGCCGGAGGTCCTGAGTCGCACCCAGGCGCGGCGCATGATCGACCTCGGCTTGGTGCAGGTGCCGGGGCAGCGGGTGCGCGCCGGGCTGACGCTCGACCGCGACCAGGCCGTGCAGTTCCGCCTCGATCCGCACGCCGCGGCCGATCCGCTCGCGCCGGACCTGCCCTTGCCGGACATCCGCCTGCTCTACGACGACCCCGACCTGTGCGCGATCGACAAGCCGGTCGGAGTCGCGGCGCATCCGCCGGAAGGGCGCCACCAGCCGGCTCACACGGTCGCGAGCTGGGCGCGCGCGCGGTTCGGCGAGCTGCCGACCGTGGCCGATGCCGAACGGCCGGGCATCGTGCACCGCCTCGACCGTGACACCAGCGGCGTGATGCTGGTGGCGAAATCGGGGCATGCCTTCGAGTTCCTGCGCGCGCAGTTCCGGGACCGAATGGTCGCGAAGGAATACCACGCGATCGTCTACGGCGTGCCGCGCTTCCACAGCGACTGGATCGAGCGCGCCATCGGTGCCGACCCCAAGCGTCCCGAGCGCATGGCGGTCGTCGACGAGGGCGGGCGCGACGCGTCGACGTACTACGAGATCGTCGAGCGCTTCGACGGCTTCTGCCACGTTCTCTGCCGGCCGAAGACCGGCCGCACCCACCAGATCCGCGTGCACATGATGTCGATCGGCCATTCGCTGGTCGGGGATCGCGTGTATCGTTCGCGACGGCGCCAGCACGACCGGCTGCCGCCCGCGGCACCCGACCCCGGCCGCCATTGTCTGCACGCGCACAAGCTCACCGTGCCGCACCCCGCCACCCAGGAGCCGCTCACCGTCGAGGCGCCGTTGCCGCGCGACCTGGAACTCTTGTTGGCGTGGCTGCGCGAACACCGATCGCCGCGATGACCGAAGACCTCTACGATCCGGAACAGGCGCGCGCATACGTGCAGCGGTTCGGCGATGCCGGCGAAGACGTCGCATTGCGCGTCTACACCTCGCGACTGCTCGGCCGCGATCGGTCGTTGGTTCTGCACGGCGGCGGCAACACCTCGGTCAAGACCGTGCGCCGCGATCTGCTCGGGCGCGACGTCTCGGTGCTCTGCGTGAAGGGCAGCGGTTGGGATCTGGCCGACATCGAGCCGCCCGGACTGCCGGCGGTGCGGCTCGACGTGCTGCGCGAGCTGCGCCAGCTCGACACGCTGTCGGATCGCGACATGGTGTCGGCGGTGCGCGGTGCGCTGCTCGACAGCGAGGCGCCGAACCCGTCGGTCGAAGCGCTGCTGCACGCGTTCCTGCCGCATGCGTTCGTCGACCACACGCACGCCGATGCGATCCTGACGCTGACCGACCAGCCGGATGCCGAACGGCACGTGCGCGCGGCGCTTGGCGACGACGTGCTGCTGCTGCCGTGGATCATGCCCGGCTTCCCGCTCGCGAAGGCGGTCGCCGAGGCCTACGAGCAACGGCCGGAATGCCTCGGTATCGTGCTCGCCAAACACGGGCTGTTCACCTTCGGCGATACCGCCGAGCAGAGCTACCGCCGCACCATCGAGCTGGTGCAGCGCGCTCGCGCCTACCTGCACCGCGAACTCGGCAGCACGCCGCCGATGTTGGTCGGCGAACCGGCGCCGCTGTCGCCGGCGCAGCGCGACGAGGCTCTGGCGGAACTCTTGCCCGCCCTGCGCGGCGCTTGTGCCCGGCGGAGTGCGGACGATGGCTCGCGGCCGGGTGGCCGGCAGCCTGTCGTCGCGGCGGTGTGCACCGACGACGACCTGGCCGCGTTCGGCGCCCACCCGCGGGCGCGCGCGCTGTGCCAGCGCAACCCGATCACGCCCGACCACGTGATCCGCACCAAGGGCCACTACCTGCACCTCGCTGAGGAGGACTGGCGCAACCCCGACCGCATCCGCCGCCGCGTCGGCGAATACGAGGTCGCCTACCGGCGTTACTACGAGGCCAGCTGCCGTCGGATCTCGCCCGACCACATGCACGCGCCGCAGCCGATCGTCGCCGTGCTCGCCGGCATCGGCCTGGTGGCGCTGCACCCCGAGCGGCGGGGGGCGCGGATCGCCGCCGACATCGCCGCGCAGACCCTGCGCGTGAAGGCCGCCGCGGATGCGCTCGGCGACTACGCGGCGCTTTCCGACGACGAACTGGCCGAGATGGAATACTGGCCGCTCGAGCTGGCCAAGCTCGGCAAGCGGGAACTGCCCGCAGCGTGCGGGCAGGTGGCGCTGGTCACGGGCGCGGCCGGGGCCATC
>DRKG01000331.1 GCA_011051855.1 bacterium
CGCGATGTCGGTGGTCAACGGACCGAGGGTGTAGAACGGGGCTTCGTGGCAACTCTCGAGCTGCCGGTCCATGTTCTCCTTGATCTTGTGCATCGGCACGTGGCCGGGGCCTTCGATCATCACCTGCACGTCGTGCTGCCAGGCGATCTCGGTCAGCCGGCCGAGTGCCTCGAGCTCGCCGAACTGCGCCGCGTCGTTGGCGTCCTTGATCGAACCGGGGCGCAGGCCGTCTCCGAGCGAGAACGACACGTCGTAGCGCTTCATCAGCTCGCAGATGCGCTCGAAGCCGGTGTAGAGGAAGTTCTCCTCGTGGTGGTGCAGGCACCACTTGGCCATGATCGATCCGCCGCGAGAGACGATGCCGGTGACGCGGTCGGCGGTCAGCGGCACGTGCTCCAGCAGCACACCGGCGTGGATCGTGAAGTAGTCGACGCCCTGCTCGGCCTGCTCTTCGAGCACTTCGAGGAACAGGTCGAGGTTCAGGTCCTCGACCCGACCTTCGACGCGTTCGAGCGCCTGGTAGATCGGCACGGTCCCGATCGGCACCGGGCTGTTGCGCAGGATCCACTCGCGGGTCTCGTGGATGTTCTTGCCGGTCGACAGGTCCATGACCGTGTCGGCGCCCCAGCGGATCGCCCACTGCAGTTTCTCGACCTCTTCTTCGATCGACGAACCGAGCGCCGAGTTGCCGATGTTGGCGTTGATCTTCACCAGGAAGTTGCGGCCGATGATCATCGGTTCCAGTTCCGGGTGCTTGCGATTGGCCGGGATGATGGCGCGGCCGGCGGCGATCTCCTGCCGCACGAACTCGGGCTCGACGTTCTCGCGGATCGCGACGAAGCGCATCTCCTCCGTGACCTCGCCGCGGCGCGCGTAGTGCATCTGCGAGAAGTTGCGATCGCCGCGTTGCTCGCGGGCGGCGATCCACGCTTGCCGGCGCTTGGGCAGGCCGTGGCGCACGTCGCAGCCCTGGGGGCCGGTCGTGTCGTAGACGCGCAACACGTCGCCGTTGGTCAGGCGGATGTCGCGCGCCGGCACGTCGAGGTCGGAGACCTGCACCTTGGCGGAGTTCGGGAACGAATCGGAGAGCGGGCCGAGGCCCGGCTGAGGTGTCGTGTCGGTCATGGGCTGCTGTTTCCTACGCCGGTGCGAACCGGATCAGGTTCCGGGGTGCTTCTCAGTTCGCGTCGGCGAACGCCCCCAAGCAGAGGCACGCCAGGATGCGCCCGTCGCCATGCGCGCGCAAGGATCAGCGGATGCCGCCGCCGGGTTGGCCCTCGCCGGGTTCGAGGTCGGGCGGCAGCGGCAACGGATCGGGCATCCTTGGGCGGTAGTCCGGGTCGAGCGGGTCGCCGGGCGCCGGCGGCTGACCGGGGAAGGTTCCCGGGGTGGTTTCGTCGGGGGCGTCCGCGCGCAGCGGATGCAGCGCGAGCACGCCGCGCAGGTCGTCGTCGACGGCGGTGCCGAGCCATTCGATCGCCCGGCGCGAGAACCGCTGGGAGTGCGACCGTTCGGCGGCGCGGGCCAGTTCGCTCTGCGGGAAGAACATGTTGATCGCGAACACCATCGCCAGCACGACGCAAGCACCGGTGGCAACACCGAGCACGCCGCCGCCGACGCGGTCGAAGAAGCCGAGGCCGGCCTTGTCGACGAGCTTCTTGACGGCCATCGCCAACAGGCTGAGCACGACCAGCACGGCTACGAACAGCAGGCAGTAGGCGAGGTAGATGGTCGTGTCGGCCGGCCCCGGATCCGCCGCCGTCTGCCCACCGGTCCGGTGCAGCAGTTCGGCGACGTCGTGGCCGAATTGCCCGGACACCAGGTAGGCGGCGATCAGGATGCCGATGCGGCTGACCTGCCAGACGAGGCCCTTGAACAGGCCCATTACGCAGAACACCAGCAGCACGCCGAGGGCGGTCTTGTCGATCCAGCCGAGGTTCTGCAAGGCGGCGATCAGCCCGGTCGAGGAGTCGGGAGCGGCGGATTCCTGGAAGGGGATCACTGGCGGAGCATTGTGCACGAGGAAGGGAAGTTTGTCGCCTGCCGTAAGCGAGGAACGCACGGGGGCTTTGCAATTCGCGGAGACGTGGGCGACCCTGCGCGGTCTTCGCCCGAGCATTTCCGAGAGAATGGACCAGAACGACCTTCCCGATCCGACGGCCCGCATCGCCGAGCTGGCCCGCAGGGTGTCCGCCGAGCCGCGCCTTCGGGCCGAGTTGCAGCGGGCCCGCCGGGAGTTCTTCGGCGAGGCGATGGCCGGCCACGGTTCCGACGTGGCCGAACACCGCTTCGCGGAGTGGTTCCTGCTCGAACGCGAGAGCGAGACGCTGGGCGCGGTGCCGAGCACGGTGCCGCCGTTCGATCGCGAGAGCGAGGGTTTGGGCGGCTCGATCGTCGGCCTGTTCCTGGTCGAATCGATCGGCCAGACGGTGCTGGTCAAGGACGTGCAGGACCGAGAGATCCTCGAACTCGAGCCCGGCGGCGCGCATGCGGTAGGCGATCTCTTGGTCGGACGCTTGTATCCGCGCGCCGGCGAACGCTGGCTGCCGTCGGCCGCCACCCCGACCCTGCGCCCGGGGCGCGAGCTGGCCGACGCGTTCCTGCGCGACGTGGCGCGGCTCGAACTCGGCCGCCGGTTGCATCAGATCGAACTGGAGCACCTGTTGTTGCGCCACCACGAAGAGCGTGCCGAACCGCCCGTGGCCGGCCCGCCGCCGGCGCCGATCGTGCCGCTCGAACACCTCGAAGCGGATCTCGAACGACTGCTGCGCAACGCCGGCGCGCCACTCGACGCCAGTGCGATCAGTCAGGAGCTGCGCGAGGCACCGCGGCCGGGGACGCTGATCGGGCCTCTGCTGGATCGCTTGGCGTTCGACACCGACGTCGACCTCGACCGCGCGCGGCAGTTGTTGCTCGAAATCTGGAACGCGCACCACGAAGGCGATCCGGCCGCGGACGACACGGACTGCGCCACTCCGGGGCCGCCCGGCGAATCCTTGGGTGAGCGTCTGGTGCGCACCCTCGAGGAAGGCCTCGGCCAACGGCGCAACGTCGAGGATCTGTTCGCTGAGCTGGAACGCATGGCCGGTGTGGATCCCGAGGAGGAGGAGGAAGGCGACGCCGGCGCGGCAGCGAGCATGGAGGGCGACGGCGGCGAGCTCGCCGCGTTGGTCGCCGAGTACGAATGGGAAACCGAGCGGCACGACGCGGAGGGTCCGCTGCGGCTGTGGATCGAACTGCAACGAAACGCGGCCGTGCCTACCACCGACCTCACGGCGATCGGCCGACACGATTTGATGCGCCTGTTGCTGCACGTCTACCTGCGCTCGGCACCGGATGAACGCGCCGCGCGCGTGCGTTCGGCGTTCGCCGATCTCGAGCGCTTCTACGAGTGGCTCGCAGCGACCCAGGAACTCGACCGCCGCGCCGTGCTCGGCGAATGTCGCGGGGCTTTGCTCGAACACCTCGACCGCCTGCAAGCCGCCGGCCGGATGCTGTCGAACGACGAAGCCCCGGCGCAGCCGCCGCGCCTGCTGCAGGTCGAGGACACCGGCCGCGACGGCTTCGGCGCCCGTGATGACGACGGCGAGCACCACTGGTGCCGCATCGACCCCGCGGCCGCGGCCCACCTGCGCGTCGGGGACCTGCTGTTGGCCGGCTTCGCCGGTCCGCGCGGCGACGAACCGACGTCGCTGGAACGGCGGTTGTGCGGCCTCGTCGTGGTGATGCCGATCGACGCCCGCGCGCTGATCGAGTGACGGCAACGCGCGCCCCCGGTGGCATCGCGGCTTGCCGGTGCGCCGCCAGGGGGGTTCGGGCGTGTTCCGATAGGCGCAGGGCCATGGGATGGGAAACCGCGCTCGATCGGCTGCTGATGCAGCAGATTCACCTCGCCGAGAAGGACGACGGCAAGCGGGAGACCGTTCGTCGACAGCTCGAGGACTACGGGGCCATCGCCGCCGGCCGGCCGGGGCAGAGCTTCCTCTACGGCTATGCGAGCGCGCTGCTGGGGGTCGACTTGCCGGCGGTCGACGGCGACGAACGCAGTCGC
>DRKG01000332.1 GCA_011051855.1 bacterium
ATGCACGAACCAGCACCCCCGGCACGCACCATCCACGCCCATGCGGCAGAAGAGCGGCCGCCTGCGGCGTCCGTTCGCTCCGCGAACTCCTTGGCAGAATGCTCGGCGTGGCCACGGCCACGCCTCCGCCTTCTGCAGTCGCCTTCCTTGCCTGGACGCGGATTGCGCGCACCGGAGGCACTGTTTCATGCATGGATCGGGTTAGCCCCCGTCCTTGAGCCCGCGCAGCTCCTTGCGCGACAGCTCGAGCATGTGGATGAGTTGCTCCGCCTGTGCGACCAGATCGCTGCGTGCGGCCTGGCTGGCGGCCAGTTCGGCCCGCAGGCTGCGGTTCTCGGCGACGAGTTCCCCGAGATGGGCGCTCATGCGTTCGAGATCCGCGCGGATGGCCTGAAGCTGTTCGGCGACCGGATCCGTGGGTGGCGTGGACACGGGCGCGAGCATACCGTGCGGCACGCACCGTTCGCATGAGCAGGTTCCTCGTCGTCGCGCCCTACGTGCCCCATCCCGTCCGACACGGCGGTGCGATCCGCTCGCGGGTTCTGCTCGACGCACTGCAGGGCGACCACGAACTGCACCTGGCGGTCGCCGTCGCCGACGAGGCAGATGCAGCGAACGCGCGCGCGTTGGCCTGCGAACTGGATGCCGAAGTGCACACGTTGCCGGCCAGCCAGACGACGCGCAGTAGGTTCGCAGGCAAGCTCGGTGCGTGGCTGACTGGTCGGTCGGAGCTGGCCAAGCGCCGGTGGCGGCCGGACGCGCGCTCGGCGTTCGATCGGCTGTGTGTGCACCTCGGAGAACCGCGCGGCCTCGTCGACAGCACTTGGTCGCTGCCGGTGGTCGCCCGCCGGCGTTGGCCGCTGTTCCTGCACAACCTCGAGTACTCGCTGTTCGCCCGCGCCGACGGCAAGGGCCGTCCGTTCGCCGAACGTATCTCACGGGCGTGCGAGGCGCGGGCGCTGCGGCGGCTCGAGCGCGCGGCGATCGCGCGCGCGCCGGTGACGGTGACGGTGTCGGAGCACGACCGCAACCTCGCGCTCGCGCTGTGCCCGGCGGCCCGGGTCGAGGTCGTGCCCAACTCGGTCGACCTGTCGCGGTTGCCGCTGTTGCCGGCGGCCGATGCGAACGCGCCGCCGCGGCTGTTGTTCGTCGGTTCGCTCGACTACCCGCCGAACCTGGAAGCGGTCACCGAGCTGGTCGAACGCCATCTGCCGGCGCTGCGTGCGGCGTTCCCCGAGCTGGTGGTGCGGCTGGTGGGCAAGGATCCGGCGGGCCTGGGGGTGCGCTTTCGCGGCGTGCCCGGAGTCGAGCTGGTCGGCCCGGTCGACGACGTCGTCGAGCACTACCGCACGGCCCACGCGGTCTTCCTGCCGATCCGCAGCGGCGGCGGCACCCGCATCAAGATTCTCGAAGCGTGGGCGCTAGGCGTGCCGGTGGTCGCGACCCGCGTCGCCGCCGAAGGCCTGCCGGCCGACGACGGTGTGCACCTGCTGCGCTTCGAGACCCCCGGCGAAGGCGTCGAGGCGGTCCGCCGGGTGCTCGCCGGCGGTGGGGAAGCGCTGCGTCAGAACGGGCGCGCGTTGGTCGAGCAACGGTTCTCGCACGCCGCCGCGATCGAACAGCTCAGCGCGTTGTTCCGGGAGGCGGTATCGTGACCTCGGCCAACAGTGCGCGATCGGAGCGTCGGTAGTAGCGGCGGGAGGCGGTGCGCTGCCACGCCGCCAGCGGCAGGCGCGGGATCGTGGCCAGCAGGGCGCGCACGCCGTCGGCGATCGACAGGTCGAGCAGGCGGGCGTGCTTGCGCGTGTTCCAGGCCAGCAGCAGCGCGTGGGTCAGGAACAGGCGCGGGTCGGTGACGCTGCGCACGAACAGGAGTTCGCGGTTGCGCCAGTTCAGCCGTTCCAGCGCGGCGCGGTCGAACACCCGCGACGAGCTGCCGCGGTGGGCGTGGTGCACGACGCTGCCGTGCGCGTAGCGGCATTGCCAACCCCGCCGCCAGGCCTGCCACGACAGGCTGACGTCTTCGACGTAGCACGGCACGTAGAGGCGCTCGAAGCCGCCGATCGCGTCGTGCTTGGCCCGGTCGAAGGCGCTGCTGCCGCCGCCCGCCCACAGCACCGGCGCGCCGTCGTCGGCGGCGGTGCCGGGAACGTGCACGAAGCGCAGTTCGCCGTGCTTGACGAACAGGCGCGCCAGCCCGGTCTCCTTGCGCGGTTCCTGCATCTCGATGCGCGCGGTGGTCGCGAACAGCGTGCCGCTGGTGTCTTCGGCGAACGGGCGCAGCAACTCGACCAGGAAGTCGGGTGCGACGCGCATGTCGTTGTTCAGGTAGACGAGCAGGTCGCGCGTGGCCGCCCTGGCGCCGTGGGCGTTGCCGCGGATGAAGTGCAGGTTCTCGGTGAGCGCCACGACCCGCGCCCACGGGTGTTCGCGGCGCAGCCATGCGACCGAGTCGTCGTCGCTGCCGTTGTCGACGACGATCACTTCGTGGTCGCCGGGGCAGCGATCGACCGCGACGCGCAGCGACGGCATCAGTTCGGCGAGGAAGTGGCGGCCGTTCCAGTTCAGCACCACGATCGACGCGTTGCAGCTCGCCGGTCGGCGGTCCTCGCCGTGCTTGCGCAAGAGCCACACGAACGGCGTCGCCAGCAGATCGAGCAGCAGCAGCGAAAGCGCGAACTTGATTGCCGCCAGCGCGACGAACGGCAGCATCAGCGTCAGCAACGCGCGGGTGACGGCGTTCATTCGTCGCACCCCGGCGCCTTTTCGATGTGTCCGATGAGCTGCGCCGCCGACCGGTGCACGTCGAGCGTGCGGTGCACCTCGGCGCGACCGCGTTCGCCGACCGCCCGCGCGCGGGCCGGATCGGCGAACACTGCGGCGAGCCGGTCGGCCAGCGCGGCGACGTCGTCGGGCGCGTGCAGGAAGCCGGTGTCACCGTCGCGCACCAGCTCCGGGATCCCGGAGATCGGCGTGGTCACCACCGGCACGCCGAGCGCCATCGCCTCGACGAAGAAGATCGGGATGCCGTCGCGTTCGCCGTCGTCGGCGACCAGGCACGGCAGTGCGGCGACGTCGGCGCGCAAGAGCGCCGCCCGCACCGCGCTGTTGTCGCACGCGCCGAGCAGCTCGACCGCGTCGTCGACGCGGTGCTCTCGGCAGAGTGCGCGCACGCGTTCGAGCTCGGGCCCGTCGCCGAGCACGCGCCAGCGGAACTGCAGCCCGCGCTGGCGCAGCACTTCGAGCGCCGCGGGCATCAGGTGCAGGCCCTTCTTCGGCACGATCCGCGCCGCGCTGACGATGATGCCCTGCCCCGGTGGCTCGGCGCGCTGCTGCCAGTTGTCGAGGTCGAGGCCGAGGTAGACGACGGGCGCGCGTTCGGCGGTGATCTCGGGCACGAGCGCCCGCAGCCGTTCGGCGCAGTAGCGCGTCACCACGCGGAAGAAGGTCGCGCGCCGCACCTTCTCGGCCAACATGCGGTGCGAATAGGGGAACTCGAAGTCGACGTACGACGAGATCGAGAACGGCACGTCGAGCAGGTGGGCGGTGCCCATCGCGACGTTCGCCGGCCAGGTCGAGGCGTAGACGTGCAGGTGGCGCGGCCGCAGTGCTCGCAGCAGGTCCGCCAGCAAGAACGCGTTGCCCGGGTGGCGCGGGTCGCGCAGGGTCGGTTTGCCGAACAGCTCGCGCGAGTCCGCGTCCGGCTGGCTGCGGTAGAGCGCGACCAGTTGGCGGGCGCGGCGGTGGCCCAGGAGCCAGCCGAGCGCGCGCAGGTAGTGCCGCGTGACGCCGTCGCGCGGCAGGAAGGTCACCCGATCGCGCAGCCGCCCGGCTTCGCGGTGCACGGGAGCGCGCCGGTTGTGTTGCAGCACGACGACGCGCCAGTCGGGGCGGCGTTCGAGCATCGCCAGCAGTTCCCGGTAGACGAACGTGTGCGACAGATCGGGCAGCACCGGCAGGACCACCACGACCGGACCGTCGCCCGACGGACGCGGCGGCGGGAACGGCGGCGGCTTGCGGGACGTGAGCAAAGCCGCCGCGGCGGTGAGGTCGAGGTGCAGCAGGCGCTGCCAAGCGGTGCGCGCGAGTTCCCGGAGCCACTGCCAGCGCCCGAACGTGAGTTCTCGGCCGCTGTCGTCGACGACCCTGGCCGGCCCGCGGCGGCGGGCTGCGCGGATCGCGCCGAGCGGAGCCGGTGCGTGCGGATGGCCTTGCCAGACGACCTCGCTGGCGCTCATCGCGCGGCGGCCTCGCCGTAGACGGCTTCGAACTCGTCGACCGCGGCCGTCAGGGTCTTCGGAGGTCGCACCGCGTCGCGGTAGCGCGCCAGCCTCGCCGGTTCGTCGACGAGACGCTGCAGCCGGCGCGCGAGCTCGTCGGCGTCGCCCGGGGCGAACAGCTCGCCGTCGACTTCGTGCTCGACGACTTCGGCCAGGCCGCCGAATCGGCTGGCAACCACCGGCAACCCAGCCGCGCGCGCCTCCAACACCACGAACGGCGCGTTCTCGTGCCATGTGCTCGGCACCACCAGCACGTCGATCTCGGCCAGCGCGGCCGCCAGTTGGGCGCGCGTGAACGGCTCGCCGACGCGCACGCGGGGGTCGCCGCCGGCGCTCTGGGTCAACCGCGCCGAGTAGTCGGGGAAGTCGCTCGCGCGCCCGCGCAGCACGGCGCGGCAGTCGCCGGTGATCGCCCGCATGGCTTCGACCAGCAGGTGCGGGCCCTTGTGGGGCGAGTAGGTGCCGAAGAACCCGAACGTCAGCGGCCGCGCCGCCGGGCGCAGTGCGCGCACTTCGGCGGCGAGTGAGCCGGTGTCGACGCCGTAGCTCAGGTGGCGGATCCGGGCGGCATCGGCGCCGTTGGCGACGAACACCGACTGCAGGAACCGGGTCGGCGCGATCACCGCATCGGCCTTGGCCAGGCGCGTGCGCAGGTAGTCCGGCCGTTCGAGCAGCGAAGCGACGCGACTGCGCAGATCCCACCCCGGCCGCGATTCGCCGCGCGACGCCGTGTGCAGCGTCAGGATCTCGTCGCGCACCGGGCTTTCGTCGAGTTGCCGTGCCAGTTCGGGAGCATGGCAGGCGAGGCAGCCGCGCCCGCCGTCGGGCGGGCCGTCACAGGCGGAGCCGTCGGGACGGATCAGGATCACGCGCGGGCACAGGAACCAGAAGTCCATCAGTGACACGACCAGCGTGCGGTGCTGTTCGACGCAGCGGTCGATCAGGTCGGCGCCGAGGTGCCGCAGGTGGAAGGTGTGCACGACGTCGGGATCGCGTTCCCGCAGGTGGGCGGCAAACACCTCCGCCATCCACGGGTGGCGGTACTCCATTCTCAGCCAGTCGCGCCCCAGGTTCATCCAGAAGTTGATCCGCCGCACCGGCAGGCCGTCGACGACCTCGCGCGATTCGCGCCACGGGCCGGTGGCCTCGCCGAACGCGGGATCGAGTGCGAACACGTCGACGTCGTGCCCGCGCCGCTGCAGCTCCCGGCCGACGGCGAGCACGTATTGTTCGGTGCCGGTGAAGTAGTTCGGCGGGAACTGGTGGACGACGAGGGTGATGCGCAAGCCGCGCCGACGATACTCGCTGCTGCGGCCGTCGTCGAATCGGCGGGTCACGTCCCTTCTCCGTCGCCGTC
>DRKG01000333.1 GCA_011051855.1 bacterium
GAACTACGCGCCCGGTGACGAACTCTACTTGTTCGGATTCAGCCGCGGTGCCTACACGGTGCGCAGCCTGTGCGGGATGATCAACAACTGCGGCATCCTGAAGCGCCCGGACGCGCGCCTGATCGAAGCGGCGTTCACACTCTACAAGCGGCCTTCGAAGAAATACGCACCCGACGGGGAAGGTGCGGTCGCGTTCCGGCGCCAGCACTCGCATCCTTCGCGGCGCGTGCACTTCGTCGGCGTCTGGGACACGGTCGGCGCGATGGGCATTCCGATCTCGTTCTTGGGGCTGTTCGAGGACAAGGACGAGTTCTACGACACCAAGATCGGACGCAACGTGGCGATCGCGCGGCACGCGTTGGCGATCGACGAGTTCCGCCGTGACTTCGAACCGACGATCTGGAACGAGCGGCCCTCGATGGATCTGCGGCAGGTTTGGTTTGCCGGTGCCCACAGCGACGTCGGAGGTGGCTACCCGGCCGGTCGCGACGGCACGCTGCTGTCCGACATCCCGCTCGCGTGGATGATGAGAGAGGCGCAGCGGGCTGGCCTCGACATCGAGCGCCACCTGCCGAGCAGCCTACGCCCGAACCCGAAAGCCACCGTGCACCGTTCGCGACGCAGCTTCTATCGCCTGCGAAAGAAGTTGCTGCGGCGGATCGATCACGGCAAGGGTGAAGTCCTGATCCACCGGTCGGTGCAGGAGCGCTTCGACGATCCGCGATTGCGATATCGCCCACGCAATCTGCTCGACTACCTCGAACGGAACGAAGGCGCATGGCCACGGCTCGTCGACTGAATGCGTGTTCAGGGCAGCGCGACTGGTGTGTTCGCGTTGGCCGAGGCATGAGCACTCAGTCGCGCCGCAGCCACAGGGTGCGATGCCGCGTTGGATCGAGTTGCACACTCAGGATCTCTGGCCGGGCGTAGTGCCCCGAGACGTCGAAGTTGTGGCGTTCGCGGCGCACGAAGGCGTGGTCGAGTTCGGCGAGCAGCAGGTCTTCTCGCTCGGTGACTGGCTCGATCACCCAGCGCGTGTCCGGCCCGGCGATGCAGGAGCCACCGTTGCCCGCGACCTCGGGCAACGCCGCGCGCAGTTCGGCGGCGAAGGGCACCCCGTCGGCGATGTCCTCGCGCCGCATCAGGGCCGCCGCCGAAATCACGTAGCTACGACCTTCGCGCGCGAGGAAGCGGGTGATCTCTTCGGTGTTGCGGCGGTTGCCCGGCCAGAGCGCAACGTGCAGATCTTCGCCTTGCGCATGCAGGGCGGCGCGCGGTAGCGGCATCCAGTTCTCCCAACAATTCAGCCCGCCCATCGTGAACGGTTGCAGCTTGTGCACGCGCAGGCCGTGGCCGTCGCCCTGCGCCCAGACCAGACGTTCTTCATGAGTCGGCATCAGCTTGCGGTGGGTCGGCTGGATCAGGCCATTCGGCAGGATCGTCACCAGTGAGCAGTAGAGCGAGTGGCCTCCGCGGTCGACTGCGCGCTCCATGCAGCCGAACACGATCGTCAGATCCTGTTGCTGCGCCAGTTCGGCCAGCTCGCCGAAGTGGTGTTCGGGCTCGCACGCTTGGTCGGCGTAGTGCGCGAACAGCGTCTTCTGCCGCGGATCGTCGAAGCGTGCGCCATCGGTGTGTTCGACCCACCACGGATAGCCTGGCACGAGCGCCTCGCCGAATACGACCAGTCGCACGCCGGCATCGGCGGCGCGCAGGGACCAGTCGAGCATCTTGGCGAGCGTGCGGTCGCGATCGAGCCAGACCGGCGCGATCTGCGCGATGGCTACGCGCAACTTATCCGTCACGGCTACGCCTCAGCCTGCGAGACGACCTTCTTCTTGCGGCCCTTGGGCCGACCGAACTTGTCGGTCTCCGGGGTCTCGATGTGCTCGTAGAGCATGTTGCGGCGCTGCGGCACGAAGCCGGCGTCCTTGATGTGGCGCTCGATCTCCGGCACCGACGTCGGGTGTGTGCAACCGGCGGAACTGACGACGTTCTCTTCGAGCATCGCGCTGCCGAAGTCGTCGGCACCCATCGACAGCCCGATCTGGCAGGTCTTCATGCCCTGCGTGACGAACGAGCTCTGGATGTGCTGCACGTTCTGCAGGTAGAGACGGGACAGGCTCAGCGTGCGCAGGTATTCGGCAACGGTGGCCTTCAGGCCGCCACGGCCGGCCAGCAGTTGTTCACCCATCGCAGTGTTTTCGGGCTGGAACGTCCACGGAATGAACGCCGTGAACACTCCGGTCTCCTCCTGCAGTTCGCGGATGCGCGTCATGTGCTCGATGCGTTCGGCGTCGGTCTCGACATGGCCGAACATCATCGTCGCCGAGCCGCGACCGCCGAGCTGGCCCCACTGGCGCATCACCTCGAGCCATTGCTCGGTGGTCGCCTTCTTCGGGGCGATCACCTTGCGCACACGCTCGACCAGGATCTCCGCGCCGCCACCCGGGATCGAATCGAGGCCGGCGTGCTTCAGCTCGACGAGCACGTCGCGCACCGGCCGCTTCTCGAGGCGCGAGACGTGGTGGATCTCCGGCGGACTCATGCCGTGGATCCAGACGTCTGGATAGCGCTGCTTCAGGTCCTGGAACAGTTCGACGTACCAGTCGAGCTTCAGGCGCGGGTGGTGGCCGCCTTGCAGCAGCAGTTGCCGACCGCCCTGCGCACGCAACTCGTCGACCTTCTGGTAGATGACCTCGCGCGGCAGCACGTAGGCCTCGTCGTCACCGGGCCGGCGATAGAACGCGCAGAAGCCGCAGTCGGTGATGCAGACGTTGGTCGGGTTGATGTTGCGATCGACGATGTAGGTGACGCGCACCTTGCCGTCGTCGCCGGGCGGGTTCAGCCGCAGGCGCACATCGTTGGCGAGCAGGCCGAGCGATGGTTGGTCGAGGCCGCGGTAGAGGGCCAGCGCCTCGCCGGGCGTGAGCGTGCCGCCGTCGACGGCTTTGGTGCCGAGGTCGCGGAGGTGGGTTGCGTCGGTGATGCCGGAAGACATGGGGCGAGCAGGGTAGGCCGCCGGCGGTGCGGCGAGAAGGGTGACGCGTCCGGAACGGCCTCCGACCAGGCCGTATTTCGCCGTGCCGCGATTCGGGTGTTACGCCGTGGGCGGCTCCTGCTATTCGCCAGCGCATGAAACTCCCCGCTGCGGTGTGGTCCGCGACCGTGATCCTTGCCGTCGCCGGTGGCTGTAGTCGTTCGCGCTCGTCGGTGCCGTCGGTCGTGACTTCGGCCCGCATCGGACCCGAGGGTGGCGTGTTGGTGGTCGACGACGGTGGCCCCTTGGACGGATTGGTCGTGACCGTCGACCCGGGGGTGCTCAGCGAGCCGGTCGAGTTCCGCATCGTCGACGAGTACGTGCCCCCGCCGCCCGGCGGCGTCTCTTCGCCGGTGCAGGTGCCGCCGCTCGGTCGTCCGTTCCGGATCGAGCCGATCGACCTCGTGCTGCGCGAGAACGTCGGGCTGCTGGTGCCGTATTCCCCGAACAGTGTGTTCCAGACCGGGCCGGGCAACGTCGAGTTGCGCCAGGTGAGTCCCTACACGACCCGCACCTACATACCGCGGGCCGTCGATGCCGCCGAGGGCCGGATCGAGGTCGGCGTCAAGACCTTCGGCAGCTTCCGGGTGTGGCAGGGGCCGACCGTGCTCGACCCCGCGGACTACATGCCGCCGATCGGGCAGGTGGCGACGTGCGCCGGCGGGTTGCGGTTCGTCGTCGAGCCGATGGATCCCGCCTCGCCGCTCGCTTCGCCGGGCGGCGTCTACTGGCGCGTCACCGGGCCGGCGATCGACGAAGCGCTGGTCGTCGTCGATCGGCACATCGTCGGGCGCCGCGCGTTCCCGGACTATTGGCGGGAGACGTGGGACGAGCCGTACTACCCGTTCGCATCGGCCGACGTGGCGATGTTCGATTTGCATGTCCAAACGATGCTGGTCGAGTCTCCGCTCGGGAACCCGCCGCTCGGCGGGGCGGTGATGCCGCTGGGTTACCTGGAGTGGTTGCCGCCGCAGGAATACGACGGGCGGTTGTTGCTCGACGTCGCGAAGTTGACGCTCAACGTCGCCTTCGATCGCGCCGATGGATCGGGTGAACGCCGGCTCACGCTGTGGCTCGCGCCCGGCGAGGGCCTGGTGTCGCTGGCGGTCGACGACATCGTCTACGCGCGCATTCCCGACTGAGATC
>DRKG01000334.1 GCA_011051855.1 bacterium
CCGGCCCGGCGCGCTTCGAGGACATGGACGGCAACGCCGCGGCCAACAGTGGAGATCGGGTGGTTGTCGGGTTCAGTGAGGCGGTCGTCGTCAACGGTGCGCTCGCCGACGACTTCGTTCTTCCGGTCGCCGACGACACCTTCGGCGTCAATGCCTCGGTTGCAGCCGGCCCGGCCGCGAACGAAGTCACGATCACCCTCGGACAGAATGCGCGACTGCGCACACGCGGTCGATTCGATCCGGCGGCGGTGAGCAGCAACGAGCCGTCGGGCATCGACGTGCAGAACGGTCAGGGCATCGTCGCGGTCGCCAGCGGCGTGCCCGCCAGCGCGAGTGCGGCGGTCGATATCGGCCCGATGCCGGTTGCGGCGTCTGCGGTGGCCGCCGCCGGTCAACGGTTTGCGATCGGCGACCTGAACGTCGACGGGCTGCCGGATGTCGTGGTATCGGACAGCGGCACGTTGACGCCGTTCGTCAACACCGCCGGGGTGCTCGCCGCGGCCGCCGGTGCGACCGGTGAGGCTGCGCTGACCATTGGGATCGGCAACCTCAATCGTTCGGGTAACCCGGAGGTGGTGACCGGCGACGTCGTCGGTGTGCGCATCTGGGACGTCAGCGGTCTGCCGGGTGCGATCCCGTCGCTGCAGGAGACGGGCTTCGTCGCCACCGGCTCGGTGAACGACCTGGTGATCGTCGACGTCGACCAGGACGCGTTCCAGGACATCGTCGTCGCCGGCCCGGTCGGCATCTCGGTTGCGATCCACCAGCGCAATCTGGGCAACGACTACGCCATCGGCCAGCAACTGACCTTCGCGACCCCGGCGCGTCGGGTTCTCGCGGTCGACATCGATGGCGACGGCGATCGCGACGTGCTGGCGCTGTTCACGGCAGTGGTCAGGGTGTTGCGCAACGACGGCGGCACGCTGAGCGAGCAGGCGCAACTGCCGGCGAACGGCGTCGACTACCTGTCGGCGGCCGATACCGACGGGGACGGGCAGGTCGAACTGTTGTTCTCCGGGCAGGGCACGTCGACCTTGTTCCGGCGCGACGCAGCCGGCGTGTTCCAGCCGGAGTCGCTGAACGTCGCGGCCGAACAGGCCGAACTGGTCGACCTCGATGGTGACACCTTCGCCGATCTCGCCGCCCGCACTGCGGACGGCTTGGAACTGCTGCAGAACGACCGCATGGGTGGCTTCGAGCCGCTCGCCCGGCTCGCGGACGGGCCGCTGGCGGACTTCGCCGCGAGCGATCTCGATCGCGACGGCGACGGCGACCTGGTCGCGCTCGGTGGCGGCAGCCTGAGCACGTTCCTCGGCAGCCTGGCCGGCACGTTCGGGGACACGGTGTTGGTTGCAACGCAGGACCTGGGCGCTTCGGCGACCTCGAAGCAGGAACTCGCGGACGTCGACGGCGACGGTCAGGAGGACCGCATCGTGCTGACGCCGTCCGGTGCCGAAGTCTGGCTCGGGGACGGCGATGGCGGCTTCGCCTTCGCCGGCGCGTTTGCGTCGGCGCAGTCGCTGAACCCGACCGCGCTGGTGCTGGGCGACCTCGATGGCGATGGCGACCGCGACTGCGTGCTCGGGTTCGACGGCGATGCCAACGAGGCGTTCGTCAACGACGGCGCGGGCCAGTTCAGCTTCGCCTGGGCGTTCTCGCCGGCAGCCTGCCGGTCGCTGGCGTTCACCGACTACGACGGCGACGGGGACCTGGACGTGTTCGTCGGCAACGACGGCGACAACGAGCTCTACCGCAACGACACAGGGAACGGCACGGTGCAGTTGTTCCTGCAGCAGGACGCGTTCGACAACGTGCTGCAGGTGGCGGTCGGCAACGAGACGATCGCGCTGGTGTCGTGGGACTTCGACCGCGATGGCGACGACGACCTCGTCGTGGTCAACGGCGGCACGATCACTTCGCCGCAGGACGCCTACGTGCTCCGCAACGGCGCCAACGGCTATTCGCTGGCATTCACGCTGATCACGCAGTTGCTGGCCACCGGAGCGGCACTCGGTGACGTCGACAACGACGGCCGCGACGATCTGGCGATCGCGCAGCTCTCGTCGAACGGCAGCGCCACGGTCAAGTGGTTCCGCGGGCTCAACACGACGATCTCCACGCTGCCGACCAACGTCGCCACCAACGGCCAGTACTTCTCGCGTTCGCTGGTGATCGCCGACATCGACGGCGACGGCCGCAGCGACTTCGTCGTCGGCGACGTCAGCGTCTCGAACCAGCCGATCGCGGTGCTGCTGCAGCAGCCGAACGGCGATTTCACGGTCGGGCAGGAGTTTGCCAGCACGCGGCTCGAGGCGTTGCACGCCGGTGACTTCGACAACGACGGCGATGTCGACATCGTGACCGTCGAGACCACCGGTCCGTCACGCGTGCTGCTCAACCGTTGAGGGACAGCAGCGCCGGCAGCTCCGCGGCGAGGCGTCGCAACGCCTTGCCGCGGTGGCTCAGGCGATCCTTGACATCTGCGTCGAGGGTCGCAAACGAGCACGCGGGATCGTCGGCGTGTTCGATCGGCACGAAGATCGGGTCGTAGCCGAAGCCGCCGTCGCCGGTCGGCTGTTCGCGCAGCAGGCCCTCGCAGGCCTCTTCGATGGCCGCCAGCACGCGCCCGCCAGGCGCGGCGACGCACAGGCTGCAGACGAAGCGCGCGGAGCGGCGTGCGCGCGGCACGCCGACGATCTCGCCGAGCAGCCGTTCCAGTCGACCGCGATCGTCGAGGCCGGGCCCGCCGTAGCGCGCCGAATGCACTCCCGGGCGGCCATCGAGCGCGTCAACGCACAAGCCGCTGTCGTCCGCCAGCGCGATCTGCCCGGCCAGGTCGGCGAGCGCCGTGGCCTTGATGCGCGCGTTGCCGGCGAAGTCGGGCTGGTCCTCGACCGGATCGAACGGTGCGTCGAGTTCTCCGGGGGGGTGCAGGCGCACGCCGAGCGGAGCCAGGATGCGCGCCAGCTCGGCGCGCTTCTTCGGGTTGTTGGATGCGATCCAGAGATCGGCCATCACAAGCCGAGGGCCTCGCGCTGCAGCCGGTCGATGTTCTCGCAGGCCTTCTGCCCGATCGCGACCATCTCGTGGAACTGCTCGATCGTGAACGGCCGCTTCTCGGCGGCTCCCTGCACCTCAATCAGCTTGCCGTCGCCGGCGCAGATGACGTTGAGGTCGGCCTCGGCCGAACTGTCTTCGTGGTAGTCGAGGTCGACCAGCGGTTTGCCGTCCTTGAGCCCGACCGAGATCGCGGACACCAACCCTCGCAGCGGCCACTTCGGAAGTTGCTTCTGCTCCTCCATGTAGAGCAGGGCGTCGTAGACCGCGACCAGGGCGCCGTTGATCGCGGTGGTGCGCGTGCCGCCGTCGGCCTGCAACACGTCGCAGTCGACCCACAGCGTGACCTCGGGCAGTTGCTTGAGGTCGACCGCGCACCGCAGGGCGCGGCCGATCAGCCGCTGGATCTCTTGCGTGCGGCCATCGAGCGGTCGGCCGGTGCGGCCGTCGCGCGGTTTGCGCGGTGTGCCGGCGTTCGGCAGCATCGAGTATTCGGCCGTGACCCAGCCGCCAGGTTGGCGGTTGTGCATCCAATGCGGCACCTGGTCCTGGATGCCGACCGTGCACAGCACCATGGTGCGGCCACACTCGGCAAGGACCGATCCGGGCAGATCGGTGAACGAACGGGTGAACTTGATTGGCCGGTGCTCATCCGGCGCTCGGTTGTGCTTGCGAGCCAGCGGTATCTCCTCGGTTTGTCGGCCCCACAAGCTAACCCACGGCGAGAATCGAGGCGAGCGTGCGGCGTAGTTCATGCACGCCGAACGGCTTGGGCAGGCAGTGCAGTTCGCCACAGCCGTCCGGCTGCACGCTCGGTGGGGGTGTCAGCAGGCAGATCTTCAGACCCGGCGCCCGAGCGCGCAGGGTGTGGCCGAGCGGCGAGTGCTCGTCGAGCGCCTGCGGGTCGTCGACGATCAGCAATTCGAACCGTTCCGGGGTCGCCTGCAGGAACGAGTCGGCGGCAGCGCCGTCTGCACAGGCGAACACCGCCCGGCCGCTGGCCTTCAGTTCGCGCGCCAGCACCGCCCGCAGCGTCGGGTCCGATTCGAGCACCAGCGCACCGCCGTAGCTGTCCGACGCGGGCGTCGGTGGGCCGTCGGGCATGCGGGGGTCGGGTGGGCTGGGCTGTGCCTCGGCGGACGCCCCGTCGCTCCGATCGACGGGCACCGCCATCGGCAGTCGGATCACGGCGCTGACCGACTTGCCGGGCAGGTGCGACAGTTCCAGCTCGCCGCCGTGGCTCGCGAGCAGGTGTCTGGCGGCCTCCAGGTCGAGTGCGAACGCGCGCTCGGCCGGTGCGTCGTCGGCCGCGCGCGCCTGGACCGCGATGTGTTCGAGCGTCATCTCGACCTTGACCGTCGGCCGCTCGCCGGTGAACGAGCGTTCGGCCGAGAAGGTCAGGCGGGTCGCGCCGCGTTCGGCGCGCAGCAGGCCCGCGCAGACGAACAGGATGGCGTCGCGCACCACCGACGGCCCGACGTCGATGCGCGGCAGTTCCGGCGGCGGATCCCAACGCAGTTCGATCCCGAGCTGCATCTGCTGCAGGTCTTCGCGGAGTTCGGCGATCCGTTCGCACACGTCGGTCGTGCCCGTCTCCGCCGGTCGGGCGCGGCCGAACGTGACCAGCTTGCTGTGCAGGTGGCGCAATCGCGCGAGCGAACTCAGCATCGCTTCGGCGGCGCTCGGCAGCAGCTTGCGGGTCGGCGCCGACTCGATCAGGTGGTGCGCGCGGCCTTCGACGGCGCTCACCAGACTCGCCAGTTCGTCCGCCAGCGCCAGGGCCATCTCGCGCGATTCGGGAGGGGCGACGGTCTCGATCTTGGTCGCCGGCGGTTCCGGCTGCTCGGAGCAGGTCGCGAACCTACGGTAGGCCCACGTCGCAGCGAGCGCGGCGGTCACACCGAGGATCGTCCAGAGCAGCTCGTACACGGGATCGCGAGGGGCGCGGAAAGGCAGCCCGGCCACCGTAGCCATCGAGGTGGCCGCCGTCGAGTCGCCGCCCGGAACGGCGCAGCTCAGGGCGTGCGTTCGCCGAGGGCGAAACCGTGGCGCAGGTTGCGCGGCGCCGCCGCGTCGGGCACGGCGACGGTCCGCCCGTCGACCAGCAGGGTGCCGCACGCCCGCACGAGCGTGTCGGCGACGAAGCCGCCGTGGTCGTTGGCGACGACCTCGCGCACGGGCTCACAGTCGTGGTGCACGCACGCCGCGGGCACGCCGAGGAAGCGCGCGCGCAGGCGCCAGCCGGGTGCGACCGTCGGTAGTTCGATGGTGAGCCGCACGTGGCGTTCGGCGCGGTGGCCGGTCGCCAGCACGCGGCACGGCCAACCGATCGGCCCGCGGCCGAGGCGGCCGACGAGTTCGAGTTCGGCACCGTCGGCGCCTTGCACGTAGCGATGCGGCTGCAGGAACTGGGCCGAGAACAGCCGCGGCCGTTCGTCGTCGGCGCCGACGAAGCCGTCGAGGGTGCCGAGGTCACGGCGGGCCTCGAACCACAGCGCATTGGTGCTGTGCAGCTCGCGGTCCCGGTCGACGATCAGGAGTCCGCCTTTGCGCGAGAAACGCACCCGGGTGCCGCCCGAAGCCACCAGCAGATCCCGCTTGCGGCGCAGCTCCTTGCCGGCGAACGTTTGGCCGTCGATCGTCGGCGCCTGCGGTTCCGGCGGGGCGAGGGCGGCGACTTCTTCGAGTCGCACCAGGAATCCTCGGGCGACGCCGTCCTGAACCGTGCCGGCCCACAGGTCCGGGTGCTCGTCCGCGGCATAGGCCGCGAGATGGGCGGCCGCCGCAGCGCTGCGGGCCGCCGCCCGGCGGGCGCGCCACAGCGCGAGCTTCAGCTCGATGCGGGCATCGGCAGCACCCGCGCACGGCGCGGCACACCCGGCCGGCGGGCGCTGTGCCCACGCGGCGTCGAGGTTGGCCAGCGTCGCGGCGAGGCGATCCGGGTGCGACAGCGGGGCTCGGGACACGACCGGATCTTGGCGCGAGCCCCGTCGCCGCGCCACCGCCCGATCGCCGGTTTCAGCGAGCGTCGCGAAGTGCCGATGAGAACGGGTGATGAACCACGTCCGGATCCACGGTGACCCGTTCGCAGACAGCCGTGAAGCGAGTGCCCTGCGCAGCTTCCTGCGAACTGCCGCGGGGGCGGGCATGCGCGCGTCCCTGTGCCTTTCGGCCGTGCGCGAGCGGCCGGTCGGGCCCGGCGAGCGGGCGATCCCGCTGACCGATGGCGTGCGCAACTGGACGGTCGCGAGCAGGGTGCCGCACGAAGAGGTCGAGATCGTGCTGCAGGCGGCGGCCGAACAGGTCAGCGCGACCGCGCCGGTGGTGGTGTTCGTGCCCGAAGGCGGTGACGACGATGCCGTGCGGATGGCCGAACTCGAGTGGCCGCGCGCGGCGGCCGTGGTGGCGGCCCGGCCGTCGGTGACGCCCGCCGAGCTGGTGCAGCGCGTGCGCGCCGAGCTGCGTTGGGCGGGTGCGGAACGGCAGCCCCACGCACTGCCGGCGGCCGAACTGCGGCGGTGGTTCGCGCTGCCGGCCGGCGGCGAACGCACGACTCTCGTGCACGTCGTCACCGACCCGTTCGCCGATGGCACCGACCTGGTCGTGGACGTGTTCGCGCGCCGGCCGGACGACGGCTTGCGCCTGCTGTTGGTGATGCCGGGGGCGAGCGCCGTGACCGCGCAGCAGTTGCGCGAACGGGCGGGCGAATCCGCCCACCGGATCGATGTCGTGTTCGAGGGCTTTCGCCCGGAGCACGTGGCCGACGCGGCCGCGATCGTGATGCCCTGTCGGC
>DRKG01000335.1 GCA_011051855.1 bacterium
GCGCTCCCGCAGGTCGCGGTAGAGATCTCGACGGGCCTGCCAGTCCATGCCCTGGGTCAGCCTGTCGTGGTCCGCCGACACTTCGGGGTCGATGGCCAGCGCGTCGAGCAGGTGGCGCCGGGCTTCGTCGTCCTTGTGGTCGAGCGACGCCAACTGGCTCAGCGCCACGTGCGGGTGGGCGCGCGTCGGGTCGAGTGCTGCGGCGCGGGTGAACGCCGTGTGCGCGCGGCGGCGCTCGGCGCTGATTTCCGCGACCAGGTTCGCCTCGGCTGCGCCGGTCGGCCGTTCGGCCGCGTGGCGTTGCAGCAGGCGCGCCATCGTCTCCATCGCGATCCGACCGAGCAGCACGTGCGCCCCCGGGTGGTCGGGGTGGCGTCGGGCCGCCTCTTCGGCTTCTGCCGTCGCTCGCGCCCAGTCGCCGAGCAGGAACTCGGCCTGGGCGAGCAGGAGTCGGCAATCGAGGTGGTCGGGGTCGAGCTGCAGCACGCCTTCGGCGATCTCGGCGGCGTCGGCCCACAGCACCTCGGGGTGCACGATGCCGGCCTCGCGCTCGGCGCGCAGCAGCAGCGTGCGCGCCAGCATCGCCGCGACTTCGAGGCTGCCGTCGAAGCGCCTGCGGCCGGCGTCGAGCAGGTCGATCGCCTCGCCGAAGCGGCCGCTGCGGCCGAGGCAGCGGCCGGCGGCGACCAGGTAGTCGACCCGCTCGGGGGCGGCGCGCGACAGCTTCAGGAAGCGGTCGGCGGCAGCACCGAAGCGGCCCTCGTTTTCGGCCTTGTAGGCGGCCGCGCGCAGCGCGTTCTGTTCCTGCGGCGTTACGACAGCGGCGGGCGCGGGCTGCTGCGCGCGCCCCGGGGCCATCGGCAAGAGGGGCGTGACGAACAGGAGCAGGAGGGGCGTGCGGCGGGCGACGGGCGACATGCCTACTTGCCCTGCAAGAGCTGTTCCGCCGCTCGCAGGTGGCGGATGGCGCCGGGGCGCCGCGCGCCGGGGTAGTACTGCTGGCTGGCCAGGGCCGCCGCCTTGGCGGCCTCGCCGTCCCTGCTGTGCTTGAGGTGCCACAGCGCCAGGTTCTCGTAGCAGTCGCCGACCGCCTCTTCGAGCTGCTGCTTTTGGTTGGCGTCCTCGGGCGGGTCGTTGGCCAGCGTGTTGCGACCGTCTTCGATCGCGCCTTCGACGAGCTTGCGGCTGAACTCCCAGTCGCGCTCGAGGTGGTAGATCGCGATCAACGCGGTGTCGTTGCGCAGCCGCACGTTCTTGGGATCGAGCTGCACGGCGCGCTTGTAGGCCTTGTAGCTCTGTTCGTACATCTCGGCGGCGGCCGCCTTGTCGCCCGCGCGTTCGAGCTGGTTGCCGTAGTCGCGTGCGAACAGGCCGGCGTTGTTCTGCAGGTCGACGTCGGCGGTTGCGGCGGCGGCCGCCGCCCGGCTGATCTGCTCGACCTTCTTCAGGTCGTTCTTGCGGTAGTAATAGTCGACCAGCGTCAGGATGCCGCGCTTGGTGGTCTCCAGCAGGCCGAGATCCTCGTTCAACCGGTCCGGACGCAGGCGCAGTGCTTCGAGCAGCAGCTTTTCGGCCCGCTCGTAGTCCTTCAGCACCGACAGCGCGATGTTGCCCTGCTTGCCGATGCACATCGCGATCCACTGCTCGCAACTGTCGCGGTAGCCGGCGTTCTTCTGCATCGAAGCGGCGAAGCTCGCGCGGGCGGCGTCGAGGGTCTTCATCGCGTCGTCGGCCTTGCCGTTCTGGCGCTGTTCGGCGGCCAGATAGAACTGCGCCTTGCCGAGATACCAGACGGTGCCGGCGTCGTTGCGCTTGCGCAGCGCTTCGATCGCCAGCGGCAGTTGCTTCTGCGCGGCAGCGATGTTGACGATCTGGTCGAGCGCGGCGAAGTCGGCCGGGTTGCGTTCGGCGGCGCGCACGTAGATGTTGACCGCCTCGGCCGGTGCTCCCGCCCACTGCTCGGTCGCGGCCCACCGTTTCATCGCGTCGGCGTCGAGCTGCCCCTGCTGTTCGAGCCAGCGCATCGACGTGCGCGCGGCGGTCAGCAGGGTCTGGTCGTCGTCGCCCGCGCCCTTCTTGTTGGCGTAGGCCAGGCACGCGGCGTTGGCGAGCAGCTCGTGCGCGGCGAGCTTCTGGGCGTCGCTGCCGCCGCCGAGCGACTGCAAGTGGCGCAGCAGCGAGATCAGCGTCTCGGCCGCAGCCTCGACCGAACCGGCGTCGTACTGCGCCTGTGCCAGCAATTGCCGCGGCTCGACCGGTTCCGGGTCGAGTTCGACCGCCTTGGTCAGCGCGCGCACTGCGTCCTGGTAGAACAGCTCGACGCCCCGGCGACCGTTGTCGCGCGCCTGGTTGGCGAGCAACCAGTTCACCCTGCCGCGCAGCGCCTGGTAGGGGGCGTGGTCCTTGCAGTCCTTGGCCAGCTTGTCGAGCACGGTCAGCGCCGAGTCGAAGTCGCCCTTGGCGACGAAGCGGTCGATCTCGGGGCGGGCCTTCTTCAGTGCCTCGGCGGCGCTGCCTTGATCGGTCCCGGCCTGAGCCGTCTTGGCCGACGAACCGGCGCCGAGCCGCCGCTGCAGCGCCGCGCGAGCGGTCGAGGCCAGGGCCTGCTCGCCGTTGGTGCGCAGCAGGGCCGCGGCTTCGCGACGCTTGTAGGGGTAGTACTGGATCGCCTGTTCGCAGAACGGTTTGTACTCGGCGAACGGGCGGTGCAGGTGTTCGCGCAACAGCACGGCGATGTTCTGGTAGGCATCGCCGACGGCCTCTTCGAGTCGCTCGCGCTCCCGGCGGTCGGTGTCGGCCGGCATCTCGTCGAGCTGGGCGGTGCCGATGGAGATGGCGCGGTCGAACAGTTCGCGGGCGCGGTCGAAGTCGCGGTTGAGGTGGTAGATCAGCATCAACCCGCAGTCGTTGACGATGCGCGCGTCGTCGGGCGAGAGCGCGACCGCCCGTTCGTAGTAACGGTAGCTGCGCTCCCAGAGCTCTCTGGCGGCGGCTTCGTCGCCGCGGTTGGCGAGCTGCACGCCGAGGTCGCGAGCGGTGAACGCGGCGTTGTTGTAGACGAAGCCGAACCGGTCCGGGTAGGCCTGCAGCAGCGCCTCGTTGAATGCGAGGGTGCGCTCGAGCGCCCGCTCCGGGCTCTGCGACAAGGCGCTGTTGATGCGCATCACGCAGCTCGTGAAGTGGCTGCCGTAGCTGTCGTAGAGCCGCGGCTGGCCGTCGACGTAGGCCGTCGCCAACGGCGAGGTCTCACCGGCGCGGAACAGCGCTTCGATGGCGCCGTCGGGGTCGCCGCCATCGACCGCGCAGCGCGCGATCGCGAGGTCGCACAAGGCGCGCCACTGATCGGTCGCGTCGCGGTGCTGCGGCATCGTCGCCAGATACTCCGCGAAGGTCGCGCGGGCCTTGCGGTAGACGGCGATGGCACCCTGGAAGTTGCCTTCGCTGCGCAGCCGGTCGGCGCGCCGGTAGATCGCGCGCGCCTGGAACCAGCGCAGCACCGGCGCGTCGCTGCGTTCGCGCACGAACCGACGGTAAGCGCCGACCAGGGCGTCGTGCTGGCCCAGCTCGCACATCCAGTTGATGTAGGCGTCGTGGATGCGCGCTTCGGCGGGCGCGGCCAGGATGCCGGCTTCGTAGACCCGCGCGACGTCGGCCTCCTGGCCGAGCCAGCGGTGGATGTCGGCGGTGCCGAGCACGGCTTCGGCCGGGTGGTCGATGCGGGCCTCGGCGAAGCCGGCCGCGGCGGTCTGCGCCATCGTCAGCGTCCGCGGCGACGCCGGCACGGTGCCGTTCCGGCCGGGTTCGGCGGCGTCGATCTCGCGCTTGCGCGCGGCCGCGAACAGGCGGTAGTCGCACCGCGCCCCGATCAGCCGTGCCTTGGCGTAGAGCTTCTGGTTGTCCTGCCCCTTGCGCTGGGCGAAGCCTTCGGCGGCGCGGCGCGCGATCCTGCTGCCGGTGGCGAACTCCTGCTCGGCTTCGTTCGGCTCGCTGGCCATCGCCAGCGCGTAGTGGGCCTCGGCGGACCGCAGCAGCGGTTCGGCGAACTGCTCGTCGTCGGCGTCGGCGAGCGCGCGATCGAAGTCGCGGGCCGCGTCGACCAGGAGGCTGCGGCGGCCCGAGCGTTCGGGCTGGTTCGCCATCTGCAGCTCGCAGTCGGCGCGCAGCAGCCGCGGTTCGCGCAGGCTCGGGTTGGCGGCGATCATCTCGTCGGCCAGTCGGGCCGCGCGATCGAGGTCGCGGGGCATGAGCCCCTCGATGGTCGCGAGCTGAGCGGCTTCGGCGACGGTCGGAGTCGGGATACTGGCACACGCGGCCACGATCGTGGCGCAGAACAGAAGGGTCTTTGGCTTCATGTGATCGGTCACCCGGCCGGACGGTCCGGGTCGGCTCGTCGGAGCTCGCGAGGGAGAGGTTGCGACGGCGGCGATTGTCGCGGTTTTCCACGGCCGGCGAAAGGGCGGGCCGGCGGCATCGGGCGTTCGCGGTCAAGCCACCGTCGGGGTGCGGTCGATAGCGGGGTAACTCCCCCCGCCGGTTCGACACCGTGGACCACCCGACCATTACCGCAGGATCGACCCTCGACCAGAGCAGCGTCACGGCCCTGGTCGACGATCTCGAGCGCACCCTGCGCGAGCGGCCGGGCAAGGTCTACGTCGACCTCGGCGCCGTCGAACGCTTCGACTCGGCGGGGCTCGGCGGGGTCGTCGCCGGCATGCGCCGGGCGAAGGATCTCGGTTGCGAGCTGCGCCTGAAGGGTCTGAGCGAGTCGATGCTCGACTTCTTCTCGTTGGTTTCGGTCGAGCGGCTGGTTTCGCCTTCGGCCGGCGCCGCCCGCGTCGATCCGGTCACGCGCCTCGGAGCGATGGTCGAGCCGATGGTCGACGGTGCGATCGCGGTCGCCGCAACCGCCTGCGATGCGCTGCGCGAGTTCGCCGTCGGACCCTTCCGTCGACGGTTTCTGCGTCTGGACCGCACCGCGATCGAGGTCGACCACTGTGCCGCGGGAGCCCTGCCGATCATCGCGTTGATCGCGTTCCTGCTCGGCTTGATCCTGGCGATGCAGGCCTACGTGCAGTTGCGCGTCTGGGGCGCGGAGATCTACATCGCCGACATGGTGGGAGTCTCGCTGCTGGCCGAGATCGGGCCGTTGATGACCGCGATCGTGCTGGCGGCGCGTTCGGGGTCGCGCAACGCCGCGCAGCTCGGTTCGATGGTGGTCAGCGAGGAGATCGCCGCTCTCGAACAGATGGGCGTGCGGCCGCTGGCGTTCCTGGTGCTGCCGAAGGTGGTCGCGTGCGCGTTCGCCGCCGTGACACTGAGCGTGGTGTTCGACGTCGTCGGTATCTGCGGCGGGGCTCTGTTCGCCTGGGGGGCGGCCGGCATCGAGTTCGGGGCGTTCGCGGAACAGTTGCGGGCGGCGCTGCACCTGTCGGACCTGACCGTCGCCCTGGCGAAGGCTGCGACCTTCGGTGCTGCGGTCGGAGTGGTCGGGTGCGCGCTCGGCCTCAGGGTCAAGGGGGGCAGTGAAGGTGTCGGGCGCGCCACCACCAACGCGGTCGTGCTCGGTATCTTCCAGGTGATCGTCATCGACGCGTTGTTCGTCACCGCGCAGAGGATGCTCGGGTAATGGGGGGCTCGGGCTGATGGCGTCTCTGTCGATCGACCTTCGCGAGCAGCGTCGCAGCACCGACGATCTGGTGCGCGCACTGGCGTTGACCACGTGCTTCGGCGGGCGCACCGTGCTCGATGGCATCGACCTGGCCATCCGCGCCGGCGAGGTGTTCGTCATCATGGGGCCGTCGGGCTGCGGCAAGACGACGCTGCTGCGCAACCTGTGCGGCCTGTTGCCCCCCGATCTGGGCGCCGTCAGTGTGCGCGGCCACGATCTCTACAGTGCACCGCCGCAACTGCTGCACCACCTGCGGCTCAACACGGGCCTGTCGTTCCAGGGCGGGGCCCTGCTCGGCAGCCTGACGGTGCTCGAGAACGTGGCGTTGCCGTTGCGCGAGAACACGTCGCTGCCGGAGGCGGTGATCCTCGACACCGCGCGCATGAAGCTCGACATGGTCGGGCTCCTGCACGCCGCCGAGTTGCTGCCGAGTTCGCTGTCGGGCGGCATGAAGAAGCGCGCCGCGATCGCGCGCGCGATCGCGCTCGATCCGGACATCGTCTACTTCGACGAGCCGTCAGCCGGCCTCGATCCGATCACGGCCGCCGAGGTCGACAACGTCATCGTCAAGCTCAACAAGGTGTTCGGCATCACCATGGTCGTGGTCACGCACGACCTGCCGTCGGCCTACGCGATCGCCGATCGGATCGTCGTTCTGCTCGACGGCCGCGTCGCGGCGCTCGGCCCGCGCGACGAGGTCTGGCACCACTCCGATCCGCGGTTGCGTGACTTCATCGAGCGCCGGCTGCCGGCCGAGGACGGCAGCGGCATGGACGTCATCCGCCATATCGAGGTCTGATCGTGCACACCGCCCGCCGCTTTCGCCTCGGACTCTACGTGCTGGCCGCCGGCGGTCTGTTCGTCGCGCTGTTGACGTTCATCCTGCACAACAGTCTCGATGGTGCGCGCGCCAGCTACTTCATCATGTTCGACGAGAACGTGAAGGGCATGGTGGTGGGCTCGAAGGTCAACTTCCAAGGCGTGCCGATCGGCGTGGTGTCCGACATGCGCTTCCAGGACGGCAAGACGCTGGTCGAGCTGCGTGTCGACCCGACGCGGGCGCGGATCCAGGACGTGACGCGCGCACGCATGGACCGGCTGCTGGTCACCGGCCAGGTCACGGTCGAACTCGAAGGCTATGCGCCCGACGGGCGACCGCTGGCGAGCGGTGCGTTCATCGAACCCAAGGACGACCCGTTGAACGCGTTGATGAAGACCAGCCTGCCCGAGGTGGTGGCGCAGGCTTCCGTGGTGATGTCGCGGCTCGATCGGGTGCTGGCCAACGTCGAGGTCCTGCTCGGGGAGGATACGCAGCGGCGCGTCGCGGCGATCCTCGCCAACGCCGAACGGGCGAGTCGCGGGCTGGCCGAGGGGGCCGTGCCCGCCATCGAGGAGCTGGTCGCCGACGCTCGGAAGGCGGTGCGGGCCGCGCAGGCGACCGCCGAGCAGGCGGGCGGTTCGGCGCGGGCGTTGACCGAGACGCTGGCGGCGGTGCAGCGGCTGGAAGCGGATGTGCGCGGGCTCCTGCGCGAATCCACCGCCGTCGTCGCCGGCGTGCGCGGCCCCGCGCTGCAGGCATTCGCCGGCGTGCGCACCGCGCTCGACGACCTGCGCGGCCTGTTGCGCCAGCTCAAGCTCGCGCCCGATAGCCTGCTGTTCGGTGTGCGGCCCGCGTCGCCGCCGGGAGGAGACCGATGAGACGACTCGTGTTGCCTCGTGCCGTCGCGCTGCTCGGCGCCGTCGCGCTGCTCGCCGCTTGCAGCAGTGTGGCGGTTCCGATCGAGCGCTTCTATCGCCTTCGGCAGCCGTCGCCGGAGGCGGACGACCCGCTGCGAATCGGCACCCTGCGCGTGCACGACCTGCAACTCGGCACCGCGCTCGATTCCGACCGCCTGCTGGTGCAGCGCGGCGTGCGACTCGAGCCGCGGCCGTTGGCGCGCTGGGTGGCGCCGCTCGATCGCCTGGTCACCGACGCGCTGGTGCTCGGCCTGTCGCGCGCGCGGGTCTGCGAGTTGGTCAAGAGCAGCCTCGATCCGGGAGCGGAGACCTGGTCGCTGCACGGCCGTATCGTGGACTTCGTCGAGGAGGCGGAAGGCGATGCCGCAAAGGCATCGGTGACGCTCGAGCTGTGGCTCGAACGCGATGGCCGACTCGAGTTCCAGGACGAGTTCCGCTGCGTCGAACCGATGGCGGAATCGAGCCCCGAGGCGGCCGTCGCGGCGCTGTCCAACGCCCTGAACCACATCGTGCGGGACGTCGTGGGCCGCATGCGTTCGCTGGACTTGTTCGCCGCCGAACGCTCTCGACGGGTGAGTGCGGAGGTCGCCGAGCCGCCGCGGTAGGGGAGGCTGCTCGTGCGATCCTCGGGCAGGAATCGATGCGGAACGGCCGACTGCGCTGCGCTCGGTCGGACATGAGCAAGCGATCCGTTCTGTGCCAGACCCTCGTCATCCTCTCGGCGGTGTTCCCTGGGTGTTCCGGCGGCGGCGGTGGCGGCCCGGCCGGCACTCGTGCACCCGCGGGTGTCCAGGTGTTCTCGAACCCGCTCGACGACCGGTTGGCAGCCTGGGTCGACGAGCGGGGCAACTCCGTGCTCTTCCGTGGCGCCAAGGACTCGGCCGGGTTCGCGCTTGCCGCCACATCGGTGACCGTCGTGCCCGCCGGCCGGGACCCAGTGCAAGTCCAGTTCGACGGCGAACGCAGGCCGCACCGCGTCGTGTTCTTGGATGGCAGCGGGCTCCGGGCGGACTGGCGGCCCGACGGCTTGGTGCGTTTCCGGTGTTTCGATCCGTCCGGAGCGATCCTCGCCGACGCCTGGATGGATCGTGCGACCGGCGTCGAAGTGCCCGCACCCGTTCCACTCTCGACAACCCCGCCCCCGGTGCTTGGTGCGGTGGGAGGAGGCCAGACGGACGGTAGTGAAGGGCTTGGCGTCGCCGTCAGAATCGTCGACTGCGAAGGCCGCGAGTCAGCGGGGCTCGCCGCGATGGTCGAGAGTTGCCAGGTCGAGCTGTCGTCGCCGTATGGGGCCTACTCGGCTCCGGCCGTGCGTCAGGGCGGGCGCTTCGTCGTCGATCTGCCGCGCTCGTTGACGCCGTCGGAGTGGACCGAGTCCCACTGTCAGCGACTGCTCGACGAGCTGGCCAAGCCATGCGGCTTCTTCGCGGATCCAGTCGCCAGTGGCCTGCTCGCCGAGCTCTGTCTACTGCCGGCCGTCGCAGCGCTGCCGCAGGCGGCGCTCATCTGCGAATTGTCGTTGTTCGCCGTGAACATCTACTGCTTCTTCTCGGAGAGTATCAACGCGGCCATCTGTTCGGCCGCTGCGGTGGTTGCCGATCCGTTCGTTTCGATCTGGACGGAGCCCGGCGAACGCCGCTTGCGGGCTCGTGTCGTGCTGCGCACGTGCGACGGGCTCGAGGTGCTCGAGAGCGCGACCGTCACGGTTACCCACGCGCAGGCGGGCGCAACTCTCTCGGTGGAAGCCTGCCAGGAGGAGGAGCCGATCCGCTGGTTCACGGACGCGGCTGGCGATGTCGTGGGTGGGTTCATCCTGGGTAGCAGCCAGACGCCGTTGCAGTTCGATCCGATGTCCCCGCAGAACGGCCTGGTGCCGGTTGCCCAGCCGCTGCCGCCTCTCGGGCCGCGGGTCGATGCGACGAGCTGCTACTGGCCTCCTTCCTTCGATCCGATCTACGAGGTCCTGATCGAAAAGACGGTTTCCTTCACCGTTGCGGCCGGACCGGACGGCGGTGGCTACTCGACCAGTCTGGACATTGCGCGTTCTCAGGACGAGCTGCGGGAGCCGACGCCCGAGGAGATTCAGTACGGCGTACCCGCAGGAGTGGAAGGCTACTGCCTGCAGTCGCCGCAAAGCGTGCGCGTGGGTAGCACGTCGCTCTACGTGGTCACCTTGCGACCGCTCCAGCGCCTGGTCGTCGACATGCAGTTGTCGGGTGGCGGCCCGGATGTGAGCCACCGCGCCGAGCTGAAACTCGGCTGGCCGCTGTTCGGAGGTCAGCCGCTGCAGAGGAACGTCGAAGGCTCGGGTTCCGCGAGTCTGAACTTGACACACGATGAGGTGCTGGCCGCCTACCGGGCCTTTTCCGGCCAGATTCCTGTGCCGCCGGGCTTCGGTGGGATCGCCGGCGCGGTCCCGCC
>DRKG01000336.1 GCA_011051855.1 bacterium
CGAAACCACTTGCGACCTGCAGGTTGCCGGCAAGGAGATCCCGCACGGCAGCTACTCGATGTACTTCACGGTGCACGAGAAGGCCGGCTGGATCCTCAACCTCGCTCCGAAGGAGGGGGATCCGATCCGTTGGCGCATGGTGCTGAGCGAAACCAAGAAGAAGACCGATTGCCTGAAGATGTCGCTCGAACCGTCGGGCGAGGACAACTCCTGCTCGCTGTCGATTACCTTCGGCGCAATGCACATCACCGTGCCGGTCAAGATCGCGGTCAAGAAGGACTGACTCCGGCGATCCGCGCCGATGCAGGCCAAGCCCGAACGCACATCGACGCGCAGCATGGACCGCGCGGACTCGCCTTGGAACCGCGCAATCCGGGTCGCCGACCACGCCGACCCGTTCAGTTGCCGCACCGAATGGCAACTGTCATACCACGACGTTTTCGCGCCGAATCGGCGCCTCCATCTGCTGCACGGCGGGCGGAGCATGGTGGCTTTCGCCGAGCGCTGGAACAACAAGGTCGGTCGTTGGATCGAGCCGATCGAGTCCGGATGGTTGTTCGGTTGTCCTTTGCTCGGCGACGACGCCGCGCAGCTGCTCGGCGAGCTGCTTGCCGAGCTGGACGAAGGCGAATGCGAGGAGTTCGATCGCGAAGGCATGAGCCTGAGCAGCGTGCCACCGCCGACGGATGTCCTGATCAGCGGCGCCCTCGCGCGACACGGGATGCGCCAACGCTTGCGCAAGGCACTGCCGGGCATCGAGTCCATCGAAGAAGGCAGAGCAAACGTGCTGGTCAGTGCGTCGCTCGAAGGCGGCCTCGACGGCTACCTGTCGCGGCGCTCGGCGAGGGTCCGCCGCAACGTGCGCAACGCCCGCCGCCGCTTGCTCGCGGACGGCGTCGTCTTCGAGCGCCACCGCCCACTCACCGCAGCCGACGCCGAAGAAACCTATCGACGCATGCTCGCCGTCGAGCACGCGAGTTGGAAAGGCATCGGCGAATGCGGCATGGCCGAGTCCCCGTCGCGCGAGTTCTACGGGCTGCTGCTGCGACGACTGGCGCAGTCCGGCGGCGGGCGGGTGATCCTGGCACGACGTGACCAACGCGACATCGGCTTCATCTTCGGCGGCATGTGCGGCCCGATCTACCGCGGGCAGCAATTCAGCTACGCCGAGGACTGGGCGCACGCCTCGCTGGGCAACGTCCTGCAATACGAACAGATCCGCTGGCTCGCCGAAGAGGGCGCCGAACGCTACGACATGGGGCCACAGATGCCCTACAAGCGGCACTGGACCGAGATCGAACAGACGACCACGGCGCTGTTCGTCCGACGCACGTGAGACGCCGTCGGCCGTCCACAGCCGCCCGACCGTGGATGGCGCATGCTGGGGGGGGTCCAGTTCGCGGGTAGCCCGGGCTACAATCCGGTGACCGGCACGTCCTGCCCAACGTGACCGAAGCCCTCGCAACCATGCACCGTCTCACAACCAGTTCCCGCGCGGGATCCGTCCGCGCACGCATCGCCTCCCTCCTGTTTGCTGCCGCCCTCGCCACGCCGGCTGCCGTCGCGCAGAATCCAACCGTGCGGCCGGCGCCGCCGAATCTGCTGGCACGCTTCGACGTCTCGGCCGGCACGGTGCAGACGCTGACCCTGACCCGGAAGCCGACCGGCGGCTACCACACCATCGTCATGCTCGGCGGGCAACGCTACACACTCGATCTGCAGCAGCACGACGTGCGAGCTCCCGGTTTCCAACTGCTGGTCCGCGACGCGTTCGGCATCCACGCGGAACCGACGCCCCCGTGCGTGACCTACCGCGGCACGACCTACGAAGACGGCTCCCTGCGCATCGCAGCGACCATCCGCAACGGCTCGCTCGACGCCATCGTGCACGCCCCGGTCACGAACGGCCAGCCCGGTACCGACTGGGTGATCCAACCGGTGAACTCGGTCGTGCCGGCCGCCGGCCAGAGCACCCACATCGTCTACCGGTCTCGCGATTCCATCGCCAGCGCGCACACCTGCGGCAACACCCAGATCGCAACGCCCACCGCGCCGCCGATCACGCCGGACGTCGTGCGCGTGTGCGACTTGGCGATCGAGGCGGACCTGCAGTTCTACCAGTTGAACGGCAGCAACGTGACCCAGACGCAGAACGACATCACCTCGGTGATGAACCAAGTCGACTTCATCTACGACCGCGACGTCGACGTCACCTTCAACATCGTCAGCATCCTGGTCACCACGACCAACATCTACACGACCAACGACGCCGGCTCGCTGCTGTCGCAGTTCGGCAACAACTGGATCGCGTCGCACGGCAACATCTCCCGCGACCTCGCCCACCTGTTCACCGGGCGCAACCTCAACGGCGGCACCATCGGCATCGCCTACCTCGGCACCGTCTGCAGCAACACCGCGGGCTACGGGCTGTCGCAATCGCGCTTCAGCAGCAACTTCAGCCGCCGGGTCGGACTGACCGCGCACGAGATCGGCCACAACTTCAACGCGTCGCACTGCAACGGCATCAACCCCTGCTACATCATGTGCGCGTCGATCAACGGCTGCAGCAACAACGTGACGCTGTTCGGCCAGAACTCGATCAACGCGATCACTGCCTACGCGCAGGGCAGCCCGTGCCTGGCGGTGCAGTCGACCGCCCCGCAGATCTCCGCGATCACACCAGTCGGTGTCACCGTCTTCCAACCGGGCGCCGTCACGCTGACGGGCAGCGGCTTCACGGGCGTCAACTCCTTCCGGGTCGGCACCCAGACCTATACGTCCGGATACTCGGTGCAGAGCGATACCAGCATGACGGTGGTCCTGCCGACCGGCAGCGCAATCGGGATAGAGACACTCGACGTGACCAATCCATCGGGCACCAGCAACTCGAAGGCGTTCCTCTACGGGGTGACGACACCACCGAAGCTGCGCGCCCCGAGCGTGGTGCCGGCGATCGGCGGCACCGTGACATTCGAGTTCGCCGGCAAACCCAACTTCCCGTGGTTCCTGATCCTCGACGTGCAGTCCGGCACGACGCCGTTTCAGGGCCTGAACCTGCTGTCGAGCCAACTGGCGCTGACGATGGGCACGTTCCCCGCGCCGCTGGGCATCGAATCGTTGACCTTCCCGGTGCCGGGCGGCCTCGGCCTCTTGATCGTCTACACGCAGATCCTCGAGGCGGACCCCAACGGGGCCACCGCAACCGGGGTCTCGAACATCGGCGTGACGGTGCTGCTGTAGCGCCGCCTACGCTTTCTTCTTGTTCTTCTTGCCGGCCTTCTTGGCCCTCTTCTTGCGCGCGGCGGCCACCCCGCCCGCGCCGCGGTCACGGTCGTAGTGCTCCTGCAGCACGACCGCGACGCTCGCGGTCAGCTTCTTGCCCATCGGGATGTGCAGGAACTCGTTCGGGCCGTGCGCATTGCTCTGCGGGCCGAGCACGCCGGTGATCATGAACTGCGCCTGCGGGAACTTCTCGCCGAGCATGCCCATGAACGGGATCGAACCGCCTTCGCCCATGTAGACGCACGGCCGCCTGAAGAACGCATTCGACGCGTTGCTGCACGCTCGTTCGAGCCACGGCGCCAACGCCGGCGCCTCCCACCCGCCGCCGACCTTCTCCGGAGTGAACGTGACCTTGGCGCCGTGCAGCGGCTTCTTGGTCAGCACCTTGGCCAGCGTCTCGGTGCATTTGTCGGGATCCGCCGTCGGCGGGATGCGCACCGACAACTTGGCGGTCGTGTAGGGGCGCAGCACGTTGCCGGCCTTCTCCAACGACGGGATGCCGTCGACGCCGACGACTTCGACGAACGGTCGCCAGGTGCGGTTCAGCACCAGTTCCGACAGGCTCTTGTGCATCGGACGGGTTCCCTTCGCCCATGGGAACCGCCGCCACAGCTGCTCGCCGAGCACCTTGCCGGCGAGTTTCGCTTGCTGCAGCCGCTCCTTCGGGATCTTGACGTGCAGCGACTTCGGCAACACATCGCCGGTCTTCGTGTCTTCCAGTCGTTCGAGCAGCTCGCGTAAGACCCGCGCGCTGCTCGGCACGATGCCGCTGGCGTCACCGCTGTGCACACCTTCGGTCAGCACCTCGACCCTGAGGTCGCCGCCGATCACGCCGCGCAACGATGTCGTGCACCACAACTGATCGTAGTTGCCACAACCCGAGTCGAGGCACACGACCAGGCTCGGACTGCCGATGCGCTTCTTCAGGTGGTCGATGTAGTGCGGCAGGTCGTAGCTGCCACTCTCTTCACAACCCTCGATGAGGATGACGCAGCGCGCGTGCGAACCACCCGCTTCGCGCAGCGCGCGGATCGCGGTCAACGACGCAAACGCCGCATAGCCGTCGTCGGCACCTCCTCGGCCGTAGAGCTTGTCGCCCTTGCGCACCGGCTGCCACGGGCCGAGGCCCTCGAACCACCCGACCATCTCGGGTTGCTTGTCGAGGTGACCGTAGAGCATGACGGTATCGCCGTCGGCACCGGTGCCGCTCGCCGGGATCTCCATGTAGATCAGCGGCGTGCGGCCCGCGAGTTCGACGACCTCGACCTGAAGCCCCTCGATCGGCTGCGCCTTGCACCAACCGGCGATCAGGTCGACCGCGCGCTTCATGTGCCCGTTCTTCGCCCAATCCTGGTCGAAGGCCGGCGACTTGTTCGGGATGCGGATGTAGTCGACGAGCTGCGGGATGATGTCCTGTTCCCAGACATCGCCGACGAACGAACGGATCTTGCGGGGTTTCATGGTGGTAGGCGGCCGATTCGAGCCCGCCCCCGCGGCCCGCTCAAGCGCCGATCCGTCAGCGAGCGCCGAACGCCGCTTCGAGCGGCTCGATTCCGACCGGCACCACCGTCGCCGGACTCGGCACTCGCACCAGCGTGTAGCGAGAACGCACGAACTCGGGCTCGACCTGGCTCGGCGACTGCGTGCTCGAGAACGCTTCGACCGCGATCGTGTCGGCATCGATCGCACCACCCGCGAGCGCGATCTCCTCGCGCGTGCCGCCGGCCGGTCGTCGATCGACCGTCACGCCGTAGAACAACGTGCGGCCGTCGGTCATGTTCACGTAAGAGACCAACTGCGCGCCCAGAAACAGCGCCAGATCGTCGGGTGCAACGCTGAGGCCGCCGATCGTCAGGATGCGCTGGGCATCGAGCACGAACGGAGTGCCGTTCAAGGGCGGCGCCGGCGTCGCAGCGTTGGTCTCGATCACGGCGGCATCCTGGATGGTCCAGGTACCCGCCATGGTGATCGAAAGGTTGCCCGCGCCGTTCGGGACGACTGCAGGGAACTGCGGACCGGTCGGGGACTGCGTCTCACCACCACCACCACCCGAACCGTTGCAGGCGGCGGCAAGCATGGTGACCCACAGGCAGGCGATGGGACGAATCGTCGAGTTCACGTAGCTGCAAGAACCTCCACCCAAGAGCATCCCATGGACGACCGGCAAAGGCAAACCAACAGTCCGGGGGATCGGGTTTGGCGGAAGATCCCGTTTGCGTCAGGCAAGAAGCTCTGCAGCGCCAGGAGTGGGGTGGTCTGAACAC
>DRKG01000337.1 GCA_011051855.1 bacterium
CAGCCAGGTCGCCAGGTCGTACGGTCGGCAGGCGAGCGGAGAGGCGGCGCCGAGTTTGGCGTATACCAGTGGCCGCACGTCGAGCACGAAGCGGTCGCGCCCAAGCACGATCTCGGCGAGCTGCCCGCCGGTGCAGATGTATTGGTCGCTGTAGACCTCGGCCTTTGCCGGATTCCATGCACCGAGCGCGCGCGTGGCGATTGCATCGTCGAGCTCGGCGATCAGGCGTTTCCCCCCCGGGAAGAAGTTGGCGACCGACGCGAAGCCGTGCTTCACCCCGGTTGCCGTGCTCGGCCGGATTGCGAGCGCCCGCTGCGTGCCGCGCACCAAGTCGTGTCGTTCGCCCACGGTCTGTGTCGTGCTCGTTGCCCACAGTACGTCGGCGAGGTGTTGGCGCGTGGTCGGCAGTTCCGTCATCACGGCGACTTCGATGTGTTCCAGCTGCGTGTCCGCCCCGCGATCTGGCGCGATTCCCATGAGGCACCACGCACTGCGCTTGTCGAACATCAACCCGCGCGTGCCGTCGATCGGATCGACCAGGAGGCGAAACGGCGGCCCTCCCGCACCCGGTCGACCGAACGCCACACCACGCGGATCGAAACCCTCCCCGACCAACGTGAAGTGCTGTTCTTTCGCCCACTGCTCGCAGTGCCGCAGCAGGATTCCTTCGACCGCCACGTCGATGCCGAAGATCGTGTCCCCTTCCGCGTCCCGCTCCGGTCGCGCCAGCACGTCGGTCGCCTGGACCAGCATGTGCGCGCGCAGGGCATCGCGAAGCTCGATCTGCATCGCACGCAGGCGAGAGACGAGAGCTGGATGATCGAGCTTGGCCATGGCTGCGGCTGGCGCCATGGTATACCGGCTACTGGACGGGCCCTTAGCTCAATTGGTTAGAGCCGGCGGCTCATACCCGCTTGGTTGCAGGTTCGAGTCCTGCAGGGCCTATTCTTTCGAACGACGCAGGCGAACCTGGAGCCCGCGAAGCTCGCTCGGTGGGCATGGGTTCGGTACACAGGAGGCATGGATCGACGCAGGTTCGTGGCAGGAGTCGCGGCGGCTGGCGGCGCCGCGTGCGCGGCGGCGGGGGTCGGCCGCCCAGGACCTCCGGCCGTCGCTTCCGGCAGGGTCAACTTCACGCGGGACGGGCTCGACCTTTCGCCGGTCGAACAGGCCGCGTTGCTGGGAGAGCTGGCGGCGGCGTCCGACTTCGCCGTCGACAGCTATTCACGCGGTGGCGTCGTCGAGCAGCTCGAACGGAAGTTTGCGCGCGAGCTGGGCAAAGAGGCGGCGGTCTTCGTGCCGACCGGCACGATGGCAAACCATATGGCTCTGCGAAGGCTGTGCAAACGCGGCAATGGCCGCCGTGTCGCGGTGCAGGCGGAGAGTCATGTGTTTCGCGATGCGGGCGATGGTGCGCAGGAGCTGAGTGGGCTGCATCTGTTGCCGCTCGGCGAGGAACGACCGGGGTTTCCGGCGGCGGATCTGCGGCGCGCGCTCGATCGCACCGCCGCCGGCCGGGTGCGCACGAAGATCGCCGCGGTCGCGATCGAGACGCCGGTGCGGCGATGCCACGACCGGCGCTTCTCTCCCGGTGATCTCGACGAGGTGATCGCACTGGCGCGAGATCGCGGTCTGGGCCTGCATCTTGATGGCGCCCGCTTGCACATCGAGGCAGCTTTCGGCGGCCGTTCGGTGCGCGAAGCGGCGGCACCCTTCGACACCGTCTACGTGTCGCTCTACAAGGCGTTCCACGCACCGTCGGGTGCGATCCTGGCGGGACCGGCGGATCTGCTCGAAGGACTGTATCACGAACGGCGCATGTTCGGTGGCGGCATGCCTCAGGTCTGGCCCTTCGCGGCGATCGCGCTGTCGTTCCTCGATGGCACGGTCGAGCGGTTGCGCCGGGCCATCACCCGCGCCGACGAGGTCTTTGCGCGATTGGCTGGGCGCGGCGTGCGGGTGGAGCGCTTCCCTGACGGTACCAACGTCGCGCTGCTACATGCCGGAAGCGATGCGGCTCCGATGCGGGAACGCGCGCTGCGGGCCGGCGTCGTGCTGCCGGTTCCGGACGCGAGCGGCACGTTCGCCATCAAGATCAACGAGAGCCTGTTGCGCAAGGATGCGGACGCGATCGCCGCGGGCCTGCTCGAAGGAGGTGTGCGGTGATGGGCGCGCTCCGGTTGTTGGTGGCGGTGCTGATACTCGCAGCGGTTGGCGCGACCCAGCATCGGCTCGCGATCGTCGGTGGCACGATCATCGACGTGCGCGACGGTGGTCGATCGCGAATGGACCTGGACGATGCGGTCGTATTGGTCGAGGACGGGCGCATTACGGCGGTCGGGCCGCGGGCGGGCGTTGTGGTTCCCGAAGGCTTTCGTGTGCTCGATGCGAGCGGCGGCTACCTCGTGCCCGGATTGATCGACTGCTTCTGCACGCTCAACAACCAGGCCTATGCACACGCTCTCTTGGCAATGGGGGTGACGTCGATCCTGGGTGTGGGCGGCGGGCGGCGCGGCGAACTGTTTCTTGAAGGAGATCCTTCGCCACACGTCTACCGGCTCGAAGACGTCGGCTACGAGGAAGCGGAGACGGATGCCCTGCTGGATCGCGTCGACGAGCTGGCCGACCGGGGC
Organism: bacterium; assembly: GCA_011051855.1. Lineage (GTDB taxonomy): Bacteria > Planctomycetota > UBA1135 > UBA1135 > UBA2386. The sequence continues at coordinate 2,634 of DRKG01000337.1, forward strand.
ACCGATGTGTTGCTGCTGATGTACCGGCTGAAGCCCGGGCAGCTCCGACAGGTCGCGGCAAGGGCGCGCGTGCGCGGCATGGCGACGATCGGGGAGTTGGCGCGCACCGACTACCGCACGGCGCTCGCTTGCGGTGTAGATGCGTTCGTGCACACGACGCGCTATTCGCTCGGCTTGGCGCCGCAGGAACACGTCGATGGTGTGGCTGCGCAACCATTCGCGGATGCACTCGACAGTGCGAAATGGCGCTACTACCGGTGGCTCTCGAAAAAGGATGCGAACGCCGCCGACGTGCGCGATTACGCGGCGGCGATTGCCGCTTCGCGCACGGCGCTGATTCCAACCGGCAGTCTGCTGCATCTGCATCGCGAGGGGGCCGTCAACCCTTGGCACTTTGCGGCGGCCAAGCTGATCGATCCGAAAGACATCAACATGCCGGCCGACCCGGAGACCGGTGAGCAGGCGTGGTCACCGGTGCAGCGCGATGCCTATCGCGCGCTGGCTGCCAATACGGACCGCATCGAGCGCGTCTACCGCGCGGCCGGCTGCCGCTACCTGGCTGGCAGTGCCACCGATGTCTGGGGCACGATGCCGGGGATCAGCCTGCATACCGAACTGGAGTTCCTGGTGAGCATCGGGTCGTCGCCGCGCGAGGCCTTGGCGGCGGCGACCAGCAATCCGGCGCGCGTTCTGCGCCTCGGCGACACCGGTGAGATTCGACCGGGCGCCACCGGCGACGTGTTGGTGCTCGACGCGGATCCGCGCGTCGACATCGGGCACTTGCGGCGCATCCGTCACGTCGTGCAGCGCGGCGCCGTGTTGGTGCGCGAGCGGCTGCTGCGCGGCCCCGGCGCAGACGATGGCGAGTTGGTGCGGCGAACTCCCTGGTCGCCGACCGCCGAACTCAGAGCGGAGCACGAGCACCTCGATCGTGTCGATGTCGCCTCGATACGCTATGTCAGCAGCGCGCTCGAAGTCGAGGGCTACCTCGCCGTGCCGAAGGGCGACGGTCCATTCCCGTGCATCGTCGACGTGCGCGGGGGCAACCGCGAGTTCGGTGCGATCGGCGACTATGCGATTGCGAACCGCCTCGCCAGAGTCGCTTCCTGGGGCTACGTCGTGATCGCGAGCCAGTATCGCGGTGTTGCCGGCGGCGATGGAATCGAGCAGTTCGGCGGTCGCGAGGTCGACGATGTGTTGCGGCTGCTCGACGTGCTCGAACACGAACCGAAGGCGGATACAGAGCGCGTTGGACTCTACGCCGGCAGCCGCGGTGGCATGACCGCGCTGCTGATGTTGCGTCGCACCGACCGCTTCCGTGCGTGCGTTCTGCGCGCGCCGCTGACCGATCTCGTGCGCTGGAAACGGGAACGACCTGGCATCGAGAGCGTGTTTCGCGACCTGATTCCCGGTTACACACCCGGCCGCGACGACCTGCTGCGTTTACGCTCGGGGGCGCTCTGGGCCGATCAGTTGTGCACGACGACACCGATCCTGATCTTGCAAGGCACTGCCGATTGGCGTGTCAGCCCAGGCATGACACTGGCGTTTGCCGATGCCCTGCAGCGTGCCGGTCGCCGTTACGAACTGCAGGTGTTCGACGGTGCCGACCACGGCCTGCGGCCCCGGCGGCGCGACGCGCGAGCGCTAGCGCGCGCTTGGTTCGACCGATTCGTTCGCAAGTAGTGAACGCCATGGATGGCGTACCGTCGCCACGAGCGCCGACGGGGTACGGCTCGCTCATGATCTTCGTTTGTTCGAGGGCTAGTCTGCCCCGATGACGAACTCTGCGGCCGACCGATCCGGCGATGCACGAACACGATCCGCATGGCGCCGCCGTCTGTTTGCGGTGGGCGCTTCGCTGTTGGTGGTGTTCGTGCTGCCGGAGTTGTTGCTCCGATGGTTCGGGCCTGATACGTCGGCCTACCGGGCGATCCGGTTCGGGGGCGATGCCAACTCGGAGCGGTTGTTCGTCAAGGACAGGGATCTGCAGTGGGCGCTGCGGGCGAACGCCAGGCTGCCGTTCCTCGGCGTCGAAGTGCAGACCGATGCGCAAGGTTTCCGCGTTGCGGGCGACCGGGAGTTGGGCAGCGGCGATGGGTGCTGTGTGCTCTGCGTCGGTGACTCGACGACGTTCGGTTGGGGCGTTGCGGGCGACGAGACCTTTCCGGCACGGCTGGAGGCGGCGTTGCGACGGCGGCAGCCCGAGCGCCACTGGTCGGTGCACAATGCCGGTGTGCCCGGCTACAGCTCCGAGCAAGTGCGTCGGGCGGCGGCCCGCTGGATCCCGCGCTTGCAACCGGAAGTCGTCGTCGTCTGCGTCGGCAACAACGACGCGTGGCCGGCGCGCACGTCGGACCGACAAGCGCTTGCACCGGGGTTGGCGCGCAGCATCGTCGACGTATTGAGCCGCAGTGCGCTACTGAGTTGGGCCGCAGGCAGTCTGCGCGGCAGCGCTGCCGAGAACCCGATCTACTTCGCCGACGATGCCGTGCCGCGCGTCAGCGAGGGCGAGATGGTCGAGAACCTCACGGCGATCATTGATCTCGCACGGCGCCACGATGCCCGGGTGGTGGTGCTGGGGGCGCCCGCGAATCTGCACTTCCCACCGCGCAACGTCGACGACGAGATCCAGCGCAACCGCGCGCTCGGCGACAACATCTACGCCGAGATCCAGCGCGGACGGGTAGACGCTGCGCGCAAGCTGGCGGCCGAAGCACTCGCAGGCGACCCGGACAGCATCTACTTCCAGTGGCTGGATGCGATGATTACGGCACTGGCCGTCGACCCCGCGCGCGGGCGCGACGAACTGGAGGCGGTCTTCGAACGACATCCGTATCCGGATCGCGCGCGACGTTCCTATCGCCAGCGTCAGGGTGCCGTGGCTGCGGCAGCCGGCATCCCGTTTGCCGACGTCAACGAGCTGTTCCTGTCGGGGCGTTCCGCCGAGGCAGCTCGGCAGCTCTACCTCGATTGGTGCCACCCGACCAGTGAAGGCCACCGTCTGATGGCCATGCGCTTGCTCACGTGGATCGCCGAATGAGCAGCGCGGTGGTGAGAGTGGTGAGAACTGCTATTGGATCGTGAACGCGTTGGCCTGCGGAAACACCGTGCGCACCCACGGGAACGTCGGCATATCCAGAGTGACGGCCGATGCGTAGAGAGTCAGGCCGGGCAGGCCGGGAATCGCCGGCATGCTGAGCGGCGAGGAGACCGCGCCGCCGGGGCCGACGATGCCGACCGAGTTCGGCAGCATGACGTTGCCCGGCGTGAGTGTGTAGCTCGTCAGCGCATCCGGCAGCAGCGGCAGCACCGTGCCGTCGGGGAGCGGCAGCGGCACGTCGCTGTTCGCCAGGAACATCAGGTAGAGCAGGCCGTCATCGCCCGGGAACGCGCCCTGGAGCGTCGTTGGCGCCCCGCCCGCAACGACCGCGCCGGCAATCTCGAGGTGCGGCTCCTGCAGCACGAGGATCTGGTTGGGGGCGACGTTCGTAAGGTGCTGGACCTGACCGCTCGGCCAGGTGATGTCGACTTGATCGACGACGGTCGCCGTGCCGAGGCCGAAGTGCACGCGCGGGTCCGATCCGCTGATGTAGCCGGCGCCGTTGCGCACCCACTGGCGTTGCCGGTGGGTGCCCGTGGTGACCTCGATACGAGTTCCGAGAGCATCACGGTTGCTCACCGTGCCCTCGAGATCGAACTTCAGCCAGTTGTTGTTGGACGTCAGGTTCTGCGTGATCAGCACCCCATCGGGGTAAGCGAGCCATGCGGGCCCCTGTTCGAAACGGTGCAGGATGTCCACCTGACCATCGTCGTCGAAGTCGGCCGTGCCAGTCGTGTACTGCCGGTAGGCGAAGTCGATGCCTAGTGCCGGCGCCATGTCGGGCCAGGCGACGCCGGCAGAAACCGGGGTGCCGGGGTTGTGGAACAACAGGTTCGGCGCCTGGTCCTGCACGACGTGCAGGTCCTGCCAGCCGTCGTTGTCGTAGTCCAGGAAGTGCGCCGCCCATCCCAGGTCGCCGCCTTCGACCCCGAACATCGCCTGCGCCTGGAAGTAGGAGCCGAGCGTCGGATCCCACACCTGGAACAGGTGATCCGGCGGGAGGTCCGTGCAGTAGTAGTCGACACCGCCGTCGTTGAACGCATCGGTGAAGTCGATGCTCATTCCGTGGATCCCGATCTGCGCGCCGTACTGGGCCGCCACGCTGGTGAAGGTGCCGTTGCCGTTGTTGCGGTAGAGATCGTTGGGCAGCACGACGCTACCCTTGTCGTTGACTTCCATCAGGTCGGGCCAGCCGTCCTCATCGAAGTCCATGAAGCAGCAGCACAGAGTCAGTGCCTGACCGGCG
>DRKG01000338.1 GCA_011051855.1 bacterium
CCCTCGCCCTGCCGGTCACGCTGACGACGCATCACGACAACTCCTCCGCGTCCGACTCGCCTGAGCAGTCCACCGACCGCATCACTTGCGCCCACTCACGCGTCGCTGCCTCGCGCGCGACGCCGAGCATCGGCCCGAACCGCTCGCGCAAGTGTAGCTGTACCGCGCTCGGCTGCTCGCCGTAGTCAAACAGCGCGAACGTCAACGCATCGCACACAAGCACCTGGTAGCGGCTGAAGTAGAACTCGGCGTGTTCGCGCGGCAGATCGGGGCCGAACGCCTCGTGCAGCACCGAGAGGTGCATCGCTACGGCGAGGTTCGGGAGCAACACCTTGATGGTGACGCCCCACTGCGGCAACTGCACGACATACTCAAAGAACGGGTAGGACCAACCAAGCCACGTCGAATGGGCCTCCGGCAGCTCGCAACCGTGCGCCTCCCTCAGCAGGTTGAAGTACTCCCGCTGTGGAAGCACCCTGCTTTCCTTCATGGATCCTCCTGCGATTGCAGAAACGGTGTAGCGCGCCGCGCACCATGCACGACACGCTTGCCGTCCCCGCAAGGATCCAGACATTCACCTATGAGTGCCCGGCACAGGCGTAACAGGCGCGAAATCCTCGAAATCCTTCCAGGTCGACCGCAAGGGTTTCTTGCGCAGCGGGTTATACGCGGAGGAAGTTTGCCCGACCCCCGAAGATTTCCCGACCCCCGAAGATTACCCGACCCTCTGCCTCCCGCATGCCATCCCAGAGGGCACCATCTCAATAGAGCTTGAAGTAGCTATCCGCCGGCCGTTCGCCGTCGCGTTCGACCCAGTAGCTCTTGCAGGCGCGGTCGGGCTTCTTGTGCATCAGGTCGCGGCCGATCAGGCGGAAGAACAGGCCGATCGGCGTCAAAACCAGGTAGTAGACGAACGCAACCAAGACCGTCGAGACGATCATGCCGATCGGAAACGCGACCAAGGTCAGCGCCACGAACAAGACCCGGGCGAGGATCGGCACACCGGCGAGCAGCAGCACCAGCTGGCCGACAGCGACGCCGTAAGCGACGTACATCGCCGGGTGCGTCCACGACGCGACGCCGACGATCTTCAACACGACGTAGACCAACAGCGGCAGACCGACCAATGCGATCCACGCGAACTGGCGCAGCGCGTTGCGATCCGGGTTGAAATCGAGCTTGATCATCGTGGTCTCAGTCGAGCGCAAACGCGGACAGGTACTTCTCGCGGTCGACTTCGGGCAGGTCCTTCTGGTCGACGCGACGGATGACGAAGTTCTCGAGCACGAGCACGTCCATCTCGGTGCCCATGAAGCAGCGCAGCGCATCCTGCGGCGTGCAGACGATCGGTTCGCCGCGCACGTTGAAGCTGGTGTTGATCAGCACCGGGCTGCCGGTGCGCTGGTGGAACGCGCGCATCATCGACGCCAGCCGCGGATTGCGTTCGCCGTCGACGGTCTGCAGCCGCGCCGAGTAGTCGACGTGGGTGACCGCCGGGATCACCGACCGCACCTGCTTGAGCTTGTCGAGGCCGAACAACCCCTGATCCACGTCCTTGCGCTTGTCTTCCTTCACCGGCGCGACGATCAGCATGTAGGGGCTGTCGTGACGTTCGTCGATGTCGAAGTAGTCCGATGCGTGCTCGCGCAGCACGATCGGCGCAAACGGCCGGAACGACTCGCGGAACTTGATCTTCAGGTTCATCACGCTCTGCATCTTCGGCGAGCGCGCATCGCCGATGATGCTGCGCGATCCGAGCGCGCGCGGGCCGAACTCCATCGGCCCCTGGAACCAGCCGATCACGTTCTCCTGCTCGATCAGCTCAGCGACGCGATCGGCCAGGTGCTGCTCGTCCGGGCATTCTTCGTAGACGACGCTCTGCCCGTCGAGGAACGCCTTGATGTCCTGCGGCTCGTACTTCGGCCCGAGCAGGCTGCCGCGCTGCGCATCGGCCGGCTGCACGGTGCGCGGCTTGCCGAGCAGATGGTGCCAGACGAACTGCGCCGCCCCGAGCGCGCCACCCGCGTCGCCGGCCGCCGGCTGGATCCAGATCCGATCGAACGGGCCTTCGCGCAGGATCACACCGTTGCCGACACAGTTGAGCGCGACGCCGCCGGCCAGGCACAGGTTCGACTTGCCGGTGACCTCGTGCGCATAACGCGCCGTGCGCAACATCACCTCCTCGGTGACCTTCTGGATCGACGCGGCGACGTCCATCTGGAACTGCGTCAGCTCGCTCTCGGGCGACCGCCGCGGCTGACCGAACAACGCGGCAAACCGGTCGTTCGTCATCGTCAACCCCTGGCAGTAGCTGAAGTAGTCGAGATCGAGCCGGTAGCTGCCGTCTTCCTTCAGGTCGATCAGCTTGTCGAAGATCAGCTCGGCAAAGCGCGGCTCACCGTAGGGCGCGAGCCCCATCAGCTTGTATTCCCCGCTGTTGACCTTGAAGCCGCAGTAGTAGGTGAAAGCCGAATACAGCAGTCCGAGCGAGTGCGGGAAGCGGATCTCGCGGATCAGCTTCAACCGATTGCCTTCGCCGACGCCGATCGACGTCGTCGCCCATTCGCCGACGCCGTCCATCGTGACCACCGCCGCATCCTCGAACGGCGACGGGAAGAACGCCGACGCCGCGTGGCTCTCGTGGTGCTCGGGAAACACGTAGCGGTTCTTCGGCTTGTGCCCGAGCGCCTTGGTCATCATCCGGCGCATGTGCAGCTTCTGGCCGAGCCACACCGGCAGCGCCTTCTGGAACGAGCGGAAGCCGACCGGCGCAAACGCGACGTAGGTCTCGAGCAGCCGGTGGAACTTCAGGATCGGCTTGTCATAGAAGGCGACGAAGTCCAGGTCTTCGGCGGTGATGCCGGCCTGCTCGAAACAGAACTTCGTCGCGCTGGTCGGGAAGTCCGCATCGTGCTTCTTGCGGGTGAAGCGTTCCTCCTGCGCTGCGGCGACGATCTCCCCGTCGCGCAGCAGCGCCGCGGCGGAGTCGTGATAGTAGGCAGAGATGCCGAGGATGTAGGTCGACATGAGGACGAGGCGCGGTTTCCGGGGCGACCATGCTGCCGGATCCGTGCAACGGTACCACGCGAAAATCCGCCGCCCGCCGCGAGAAGACGACGAGTAGGCTGTGCGCATGCCCGAGCCAACCAGGAAGCGCCGCCGCCCGCTGGTGCTGCTGCTCGCCGTCGCGGCTTCGACCGCGATCGCGCTCGGCGCCGCTGAGCTGCTGCTGCGCGCGATGGCGCCGGAGCCCCGTGTGCTCGGTGCCATCGGCTACGCGGACGAGAATGGCACGCCGGTCGAGAACCTCACCGAAGCCGCCGCGCGCGGGCTTGTGGTGCCGCTCACCGGCGAACTGCCGCGCCGACGGTTCATGTTCGCACCCGGCAAGCGCTTCTACATCACCTACTCCGACAACGACGTCCTGAAGCGCGACTGGCTCGACGAGCAGGGCCGCGTGGTCAACGAGATCAACTCCGCCGGCATCCGCGACCGCGAGGAGCTGGTCGCGAAGAAGCCCGCCGGCCAGCGCCGCATCGTCTGCCTCGGCGACTCGTTCACGTTCGGCTGGGGGATCCCCGTCGAGTTGGGCTGGGTGCGCCTGCTCGAAGACGAACTCCGCCGCAACGGCACCGACGTGCGCACGGTCAACTGCGGTGCGGCCGGCACCGTCTGCGTGGACGAGTACGTGCTAGGGCTGAAGCAGCGCTTCTACCGCTTCGAGCCGGACGCCGTGGTGCTGACGATCTGCCTCAACGACCTGATCCCCTCGAGCGGGCTCGGATTCCTGGTGCCCCGACGCAGCACCGGCAGCCGCGTGCTCGACCTGCTGCTCGGACCGTTCCAGCGGGGCCCGCTGGACCTCGACCCCGAGCGCGATTGGGTCGGCGAACTGCTCGCTCTCCCGAAGGACGAAGCCGAGGCCGGCGGACTCGCGCACCCGATCGACAAACCGTTCGAAGCCATGTGGTCCCAAGGGGTTCCGCAGAAGAGCCTGCGCGAGGGCAAGGCTTGGTGCGACGCTCGTGGGATCCCCTTCATGGTCATCCTGTGGCCCTTCCTGCAAGGCCTCGGCGAAGGCCGCCACTACCCCTTCCAGAAGATCCACGACCTGGCCGCCGCCGACTGCGCCGAAGCCGGCATCCCGTTCCTCGACGTACTGCCCGCATTGCGCTCTACCGCTCAGGAAGACCTGTGGGTGACGCCGGCCGATCCGCACCCCAATCCCCTCGCCCAGCGCCTGGTCCTGCCGTCGATCGTCGCGTTCGTGCGCGCGCAAACCGGCTGGTAATCGCGACAACGCACCGCGGCAGCAACACCTACGCCCTTTGCCCCGCGTGTGTTAGCACTCTTCAAGGGGAATCTGCGAAGTCTGAAATTGACCCCATGGGAACGATCTTTTACAGGGGTTGGCCTCTCGGGCCGGCTTCCCGTGTCCCTCGTTAGCGCAACCGCCTCGACCAACCGGTTTCAGGTCGACGTGGAGGCGGTTTCAGGGGCGGCCCTCACGTGAGATCGATCGGCGCGCCGCGTCGGTGTTTCCTGCGACCGCAATCCTGTCCCCACCGCGGAGGGGATCTACCTTGACCGTACTGTTCCCCAAGTGGACCAACAAGCTTCCCGCCCTCCTGGCACTAGGTGCCGCGGCGGTCGGCTTGTTCGTGGTCTTCGTCGTCTCCTTCTGGTTCTCGCCGAAGCACCTCGACGTCGGCTACCAGCCGTACCAGCCGATCCCGTACAGCCACAAGCTGCACGCCGGCACGCTGGGCATGGACTGTCGCTACTGCCACCGCAACGTCGAGCATGGGGCGACCGCATCGGTGCCCGACCTCGACACCTGTTTCGGCTGCCACAAGGAAGTCAAGAAGGAGAGCGTCAAGCTGGAGCTGCTGCGCACAGCGGTCGCTGACGAGCAGCAAAACACGCCGGTGGAGTGGGTGAAGGTGCACCTGCTCCCCGAGTTCGCCTACTTCAACCACAGCATCCACATCGCGGCGAACATCGGCTGTGCGAGCTGCCACGGCCGCGTCGACCAGATGGAGGTCGTGCGCCAGGTCGAGCCGCTCAGCATGGCTTGGTGCCTCGAGTGCCACCGCGACCCGACCGAACACATCCGCCCGCTCGACGTGTCGGTCACGCAGATGGACTGGCAGGCGACCCCCGAGTCCGTCGCCGCCGCCAAGAAGCTGCTCGATTGGAACGGCGATGAGGCCCCGCATCTGAACCCCCCGACCCACTGCTCCGCGTGCCACCGATGACCACAGAGACGACCCCGACCTACTGGCGCAGCCTCGGCCAGCTCGAGAACTCGCCCGAGTTCCAGGAAGTGCTGGCGCGTGAGTTCCCGGAGGGCATCACCGAGGCGCCGGACGACGTGTCCCGCCGCGGCTTCCTCGGCGCCATCGCGGCCTCGGTCGCGCTCGCCGGCATGACCAGTTGCCGCAAGCCGGAGACCCACATCCTGCCGTTCACCAAGCGGCCGGCGGGCTTCAAGCCCGGCGTCGCACAGTATTACGCCACCACGCTGACGCGCCGCGGCACCGGCATCGGCGTGCTGGTGAAGAGCAACGACGGCCGGCCGACCAAGATCGAAGGCAATCCGGCCCACCCGAGCAGCCTCGGCGGCACCGACCTGCAACTCCAGGCCGAGCTGCTGCAGCTCTACGACCCGAACCGCAGCACCGCCGCCAAGAACGCCCCCGCCAAGAACACCCACAGTCGCCAACACGAAGGTGACGCCCACGGCGATCACGCTGGTGGCCACGAAGAGCACCACGTCGACCCTTGGGCCGAGTTCGGCCTCGGCGACGACTTCACGGCGCCGTTCCTCGAAACGCTGACCGAGGAGCTGGTCGCCAACCAGGGTGCCGGCCTGCACGTGCTGATGCCGCCGACGACCTCGCCGTCGCTGCTGGCGGCGATCGCGCAGATCAAGAGCGCCACCTACTCGCGGGCACACTTCCACACCTGGACCCCGCTGCATCGCGACAACGAGCTGCAGGGTGCCGAGATGGCCTTCGGCAAGCCGGTCGAGACCCACCGCGACTACGAACGTGCGGACGTCGTGCTCTCGCTCGACAGCGACTTCCTCGCGACCGACGGCAACAACCTCGCCAACGCACGCCAGTGGGGCAAGCGCCGCAGCGCCAAGCGCATCCTGGCTGGCGACGACCCGTCGCGCCTCTACGTCGTCGAGTCGATCTTCTCGACCACCGGCACGGCGGCCGACCATCGCTTCCGAGCCAAGAGCGGCGACATCCCGGCGATCGCGTTCGCACTCGCCAAGGCGCTCG
>DRKG01000339.1 GCA_011051855.1 bacterium
CGTTGCGCATCGCACCAGCGGCCGCCCGGTAGAACGCAGCACGATCCGGCCAGCGCACCCGCCGCGCCGAGATCAGCCGCAGCCACGCCTCGTGCACGAGCGCCGTCGCCTGCAGCGTATGGTCGCGCCTCTCTCCGGCCATACGCCGCTGGGCGATCGCACGCAGTTCGCGGTAGACCAACGGCAACGCGGCGTCCGCCGCGTCGGGCTCGCCGTTCGCCGCACGGTGCAGCAAACGGGTCAGCGGTGGGTCTTCTCTGGAGGCGGACATGCGCCGCGCAATGATACGCTGCGCGGCGTCGTCTGCCTGCGCCGCAGGGGGCGACGGCGACACGATCATCGCACTCGGCGGGTCAGAAGAAGGAACCCTCGAGCAGCAGCGGGACGGCGCCGTAGGTCGGCGTGCCAAAGCCGAAGGTCAGCAGCGTGCCGTTTGCCGCCGCCGGATCCGACGCATCCAGCTGCTGCATCGGCAGCGGGTCGATCGTGCCGAGGCGGATCTCCGCGGCTTCGGTCGTGATCATGCCGAGTGCGTTCGCACCCGCGTCGGCCAACGCACCCTGGGCGTAGAGCACCGTGCCGACGAGCGACGGCTGATTGGGCACGTTCACCGACGTGATACCGTTCCACCCGATGAAGGTGCCCTGCCAGGTCAGCGTGTCGATGACGATCGGGTCGACGTAGAGCCAGCTACCGGGCGCGCCGACCACGCTCAGGTCGATCGGCTGCGCCGGCGCCGAGGTCCCGATGGCCATCACCCCTGGCGGCGACGAGAACGTCGTTGTCACGATCAGATCGAGAACACTGCCGGGCACGAACTGCGTCGGGTTGCTGCCGCCGTTGGCGAACACCAGCATGCGCGGGTAGTCGGAGTTCGACAGCGGTGGCCCGTCGCCAAACTGGGTCGAAGCGCCGCCAGGGCGCTCAGCGTCGAGATAGTAGCTGGCCGACTGGCCGGCAGGGTTGTTGCCGACGATGTCGATCAGCAGATTCCCCTGGCCGGTCGTGTAGCTGAACTGGCTCAGCGGCACGACGATGTCCCAGCCGAGCGGTCCGGCGAAACCCTCGGGGACCGCGGGCAACTGCACGGCGCCCTGGAACACGACCGTGCCGCTGCTCGTGATGTTGCTGGCGAATGCCGTGCTCATCGCGCCCGGCGCCACCGAGGTATGACTCAGCGTGATGGTGACGTTCGGCACCAGAGTTGCCGCAAGCGGCGCCGACACGCGGTCGCCGCGCAACCGCAGACCGGTCAAGAGCGCGCCGTTCGGCGCGATCGCGCTGCCGTCGACCACGATCTGGGTGCGGAAGCCGGGCCGGCCGAACGGCATGGACGCGTAGGCGTGGCCTTCAGCCAACGGTGCATGTGCCGGCACGGGCACCTGGGCCGCGGCCGCTCCGGCCAGCAGGAGGACGGTGGAACTGAGAGCAATGGAAGGCTTGGTCATGGTTCTGGTCAGGGTCTTGGCACGCGCGCGGAGCCGGCGCACCGGGCGAAAGCCTTGCGCCAGATCTGCGTCGGGGGTGTCATCCATGCGCGTTTTTTCGCAACCCAACGGTCTACCGCATCACCGGCCGCCGAGTTCGCGCAGCAGTTGCTGCAAAGGCGCAAACCCCGGACGCAGCTTGGCCGCCGCCTGCAGCACGCGGCGGCCCTCGTCGCGCCGGCCCACGTAGACCAGCAGTCGACCGAGATTGAATTGCGCGGAAAAGTGCGCCGGATCGAGTTCGATCGTGCGGCGGTAGTGCCGTTCGGCGTCGTCGAGGCGGTCCTCGGCAAAACAGGCGGTGGCGTAGTTGTTGTGGGCGGCCGGAGCGTTCGGCAGCAACTGCACGGCGCGGGCGAAGTGCTCGAGCGCGCGACGGCTGTCGCCGCGGCGGCCGTAGATGGCCCCGATCTGCATGTGCGCGAGGGCACAATCCGAGTCGAGGGCGAGCGCGCGGCGGTAGTCACGCTCGGCCGCGGCGAGATCGCGGCGCACTTCACCCAGCACGCCGCGTTCGACCCAGACGTCCGGCGCCCCCGGCGAAATCCGGCACGCGCGCTCGATCGCCCGGCTCGCAACGGCGAAGTTGCCGCGCGCGCGTTCGAGCTGGGACTTCTTCATCAGCAGGTTCCACGCGTCCGGCAGCTTCTCGAGATCCCGATCGACGCTCGCCAGTTGCAGCGCCGGGCGATCGCGCTCGTCGTGCAACGTCAGCGAGAGAGTCAAGGTCGCCATCTCGTCCTCGGACCGCTGGCCGAAGCGCACCCGCCGACGCGGATGCACGGGGTTGTTGCGGTTGCCGTCGCTGTTGTCGTAGCCGTAAGCCATGGTGACGCGCGTACCGGCAGGCAGCCGCATCGGCTGCCGATAGTGGTAGTCGTCCTGCCAATCGAAGTCCCAGTCGTCGATCGCGAACAGCGCCTTCTGCGTGCCGTCGGGAAGCACCGCGTCCGCGCGCATCGTGCGGCAGACGTAATGCGCATGCGGGTAGATGGCGTGCAGGGTCACCGGCACCGGCAGCACCAGATGGTCTTCGACGACGTAGTCCGTCTCTCCTGCGGCGATATCGATCTCTTCCGAGAACAGCATCACGGTATCGAAGACCTGTTCCGTCGGTTGGTCCGTGAACCACAAGCCGATCTCGGGCTGCACGCGCTCCGGTTTGCCGACCGGCACCGCGTGCAACTGCAGCACGAAGTCGTCTCCCGGCCGCAACCGCCACGCCATGCCTCTCGGATTGCGGCGCACGCTCTTGCCAGGCGTCCACCCCATGAAGTGCCCATCCGGCGGCACCGCCGCCCCGAGCGTCATGCCGCCGAACCCCGGCTCCGGATCCTTCTCGTCCTGCTGCCGCGACTGCCTCGTCCGGTCGACCATCAACACCGCGTGGTGCACGGCGGGGTTGCCCGGCCGGACCTCGACCGCCGCCACGTAGCGCAATCGGTCGACGGCGACCGGAACCACGTAGTTGCGCACGATGTCCGGGCCGTCTGCCGGCACCGCGAGCACGTCGGGCATGCGAACGACCAGGTCGGGACGGCCGAGCTGCCAGTCGTCTGCGAACGTCGGCGGCTCCGGTTCGGCGTCACGATCGCCACGAGGTGCTCCCGCCTCGACCCAGCGTGACAACGTCGCGATCTCGTCATCCGTCAACCGCCGATCGCCGATGAACTCACCCGCGGTCGGCTTCCACGGCGGCATGTAGCGATCCTCGACGACATCGAGCACGAACCGGGCGCGCTTCTGCACGTCGCGGTAGGTGAGCAGGTCGAACGGCGCGGGCTGCCCCGGCCGATGACACGGCGCGCAGGAGCGGTGCACGATCGCCGCGACATCGCGCGCCCAGGTCGGCGCAGACTGCTGCGCACACAACACGGCGGGAAGCAGCATCAAGAGCAGCAGGTGCCTCGGCATGCCAATACGCTATCCTGTTCGCCCCGAACCGAGAGCGAACGAGCCGTGACCGACCTGCACCAACACCTGCGCGAGCGCGTGCTCGCCGCCGTCACCGACCTGGGCGTGACCGCCGACGACGCCGCGGCCCTCGTCCGGATCGACCCTCCGAGGAACCGGCAGCACGGCGATGCCGCGTTGGGCGCCTTCCAACTGGCCAAGCACTGCAAGCTGCCGCCGCCGAAGCTGGCCGCCGACCTGGCGGCGAAGATCCCTCCCGACGATGTGATCGAATCGGTGCAGGTGGCGGGGCCGTTCGTGAACTTCCGGTTCCGGCGGGCGGCACTGGCCAAGGCCGTGCTGACGGCGATCGGGACCGAGAAGGCCCCCTACGGCAAAGCCGAGAACAACGGCCAGGTCGTGTGCATCGACTTCAGCTCGCCGAACATCGCCAAACCGTTCCACATCGGGCACATGCGCAGCACGGTGATCGGCAACGCGCTGTGCCGCATCCACCGCCACCTCGGCGCCGAGGTGCACGGCATCAACCACCTCGGTGACTGGGGCATGCCGTTCGCCAAGATGATGACGGCCTACATGCGCTTCGGCGACGAAGCGGAGCTGCACAAGAGCCCGATGCGCTACATGTTCGAGCTCTACAAGCGCTACGGCGAGGAGGCCAGGAAGAACCCCGAGCTCGACGTCGAAGCGGCCCGCCGCTTCAAGGCGCTCGAAAGCGGCGAGGACAACGAAGAGCGCCGCATGTGGCAACTGCTGCGCGACGAGTCGCTGCAGGCGTTCCAGGGGCCGTATTCGCGCCTCGGCGTCACCTTCGACCACATCACCGGCGAATCGTTCTTCGAGGACAAGATGGAGGCGGCGATGAAGCGCGTCGCCGACGCTGGCGTGCTCGAGCACAGCGAAGGCGCCGAAGTCGTCGACCTGAAGGAGCAGGGCATCAAGGTGCCGTGCCTTCTGCGCAAGAGCGACGGCACCACGCTCTACCACACGCGCGACCTCGCAGCGGCCTTCTACCGCGAGCAGCAATACCATCCGAC
>DRKG01000340.1 GCA_011051855.1 bacterium
ACCGACAGGACGCGGTCGGCGAGCGGGCGGCCGTCGGCGTGGCGGCAAACGCCGGCAAGGTGCACGGGCTCGGGCACCACGATCTCGGCGCGGGCCGCGCCCACGGGCAGGTCGACACGCGCCGGCGCCAGGCGTCGCGGTTGTGCCAGCACGGAAGCCGGCCGGCGACCGGGAGCGGGCAGCGTGCATCGGCCGGCTGCGTCGGTCACGCCGGTGTGGGGCGCGTAGAAGGCGGTGTCCTGGCTCTTGGGAATGACGGCGACGACGGCGTCGGCGACCGGAGCCCCGGCGCGATCGCGCACGATCACGGTGACCGCCGGGGCGAGCGGCTCGAGCTGCAGTTGCAGGCGGCGGCCCGGCTCCAGCCGGAGGCTCACCGATTGGCCGTGCTCTGCGTGGCGGGCGAAGATGCGGCCGGCGGCGAGCAGGCAGGTGGCGTCGAACCAGCCGTTGGCATCGGTGCGGGCGATCGCGGTCGGGCGGTCGCCGCGGCCGGCGGTCTGGGACGCCAGCACGACCGCGCCTGCGACCGGTCGGCCGGCGGGATCGACGACCGTGCCGCGCACTCGCGTTGCCGCTGGCAGTCGCAGCACGCAGTCGGCGTCCCGGTCGACGATGTGCA
Organism: bacterium; assembly: GCA_011051855.1. Classification (GTDB taxonomy): domain Bacteria; phylum Planctomycetota; class UBA1135; order UBA1135; family UBA2386. The sequence continues at coordinate 623 of DRKG01000340.1, forward strand.
CCGCCGCCCGCGGCAGACTGCCGGCGCTGAGCAGTTCGTAGCGGCCGGGAGCGAGGCCGGCGAAGCGGCCGATGCCGCGCCCGTCGGTGGTCGCGCGCCGCACGGGGTGGCGCAGCAGCCGGAGCGGCAGTGCCGACCCGTCGTCCGGCACGCACAGGACCTCGATCGCGGCGTGCGGGCTGCCGTCGGGCCGGTGCGCCTGGAAGGCCAGGGTGAACCCGGCATCGGCGACGGCGCGTGGCTCCGTCGGGGTGCCGCGGGCGGTTTCGCGCTGCGCGGATGCGGCGGTTCGGGCGAGTGCGCCGCCGTCGGCCCCGCCGGCCGAAGGGGGGGCTTGCGCCGGGCGCTCGGCGGGTTCGTTCGCCAGCGCCGACCACAGCGCCGATGCGGCCAGCAGCAGCAAGGCCGCGGCAGTGAGCAGCTTCACGCCGCCGTGGGTCGCGGCCGGCACGCCCACCGGCATGTCGTCGACCGGCGAGGTCGTGCCGTCGAACCCGCCGTCGACGAACTGCGCCGCTTCGGCGGCGCGCTGAGCGATCTGTGCCGGGTTCATGCGCAGCAAGAGGCCGGTCGCGAGTCCGACCGGCAGCGCCGACCGCAGTTGTTCGAGCGCGCGCGCCATCTGCTTGCGAACGGTCGCCGGCGCGCGCTGCAGGCGCTGCGAGATCTCGGCGCTGTTGAGGCCGTCGTGCAGATGCAGGCGCAGGACCGAGCGATACGGTTCGCGGAGCTGCGCGATGCTGTTGCTCAAGGCAGAGCGCAGTTCGGACTGTGCCGCGAGCGCGGCGGGGTCGGGAGCCGGCGCGCCAGCCGGCGGCCGCTCGGGCTGGGGACGACGCTCGGCACGGCGCAGCATGCGTGCGTGGTTGGTGAGGATGCCGCACAGCCAGCTCATCACGCGGTGGCCGTCGCGGAAGGTCTCGGCGCGGGCGATTGCGCTGAGGAACGTCGCCTGCACCAGGTCCTCGGCCTCGCTCGGACGCGGCGACAGGAACAGCGCCAGCCGCAACAGTTCGTCGGCGCGGCGGTGGAACAAGGTCGCCAGCGCGTCGACGTCACGATGGCGCCGGAACGCGCGGAACAACTGTTCGTCGCTGCTGGTCACCATCGTCGTTTGACGCTAGCCGTGCGGTGGCCGCCTGCAAGTCCCCCGCTCCGGCGGCGGGGGCTCCGGACGATCCGGGTGGAAGGAATCTGCAACTGTCTGTCACACCCAGGGGACTTCGTGCATATCCATGACGAACGGTGCGGGCCGGCGGTCTTCGGCGGCGCGCGCCATCTCGTACTCGCACCCCCGTTCGCACCATGCCATCGATCCGTCTGTCTGCGCCTTGCGCTGTGTCCCTGTCCCTGTGTGTGTTGTCGTCGCTGTCGGCCCAGGCTGGCAACGAGGTCCTCTTCGTCGGCAGCTCGACCAGCGGCAGCACCGACCAGCACGCGTTCGTCGAGTCCGCCACCGGCAACGTCCTGGTCGCGGCCGGCTCCCCGTTCACCGACAACTGCACCGATGCCGTGTGGGCGCACAGCGGCCGACGGCTCTACCTCGGCCAGTCGCTGATGAACCAGGTGGCGCAGGCCGACTGGAACGGCAGCAGCCCGTCGTGGTCGACCTTGTATTCGGCCCCCGGGGCCTGCTACGGGGTCGAACTCGACGTCGGTCGCAACCGGCTGTGGACGCTGACCGGCGCGTCGGCGTCGACGCGTGAGCTGGTCTGCATCGACGTCGACATCAACAGCCCGAACTACGGTAGCGTGCTCGCGCAGACGGCCGTGCTCGGCACGCAGGCGCGGGAGCGGTGGGGGCTGTCGTATCCCGGCAACCTCGCCTGCGTGCCGGCGGTGTTCCTCAACAGCGGCGGCATGGATCTGGTCGACACGAACCCCGCCAGCGCGACGTTCCTGCAGGTGGTCGCGTCGTCGCCGGTGCCGGGCGCGAACAGTGGATTCACGTTCGCCAGCGACTGTGCGGTTTCGCTGGACGAACTATACGCCTACGTGCTGTTCACCGGTCTCGGCCAGGACGGCCTCGCCGTCTACGATATCGGCAGCGGGACCTGGCTCGACTTCGATCCGGCGCCGGGTACGCAGAGCCTCGTGTTCTCCGATCCGATCCCGAACCTGATGGCGTTGTCCCTCGACCGTTCGTTCGCGATCGTCAGCGGGCAAGGCGGCGCGGGTTGGGTGGCGCGCGTCGACTTCGACTACGCGAACCCGAGCAACAGCACGATCACGCCCTACCAGTTGTCGGTGCCGGTGCCGGACTGCAATGCGGTGTCGCTGTCCCCCGAGCAGACGCGGGCGGCGGTCACGTCGACGGCGACCTTCTTGAGCACCCCGAGCGAACTGACGGTGTTCGACGTCAACACGGGTGCGTTGCTGCAGAACGTCACCCTGTCGGCGATGTGGAACGTCTACACGACCGCCTGGCAGGATGCTTCGCCGATCGCTCACTACTCCACGTTCGGCAGCGGGTGCAGCGGCTCGATCGGCACGCCCGTGCTGCTGCCCGCGGCCGGGAGCCGGCCGGCGCTCGGTTCCGCCTTCGACGTCGAGGTCTCGAACCTGCCATTCGGCGTCGCTGCGATGGCGACCGGCCTGTCGGCCTCGGTGACCTCGGGCGGCCTGCCGCTGCCGTTCGACCTCACGGTTCTCGGCATGCCCGGCTGCACCCAGTACGTCGATGCACTGGTGTTGGACGTGATCCAGAGCGCGGGCACGACGGCGACCTGGACCTGGAACGTGCCGAGCAGCCCGAGTCTGTTCGGGCAGGAGTTCTTCAACCAAGCGTTCTCGCTGGATCCGGCAGCCAACGCGTTCGGCTTCGTCGCCAGCAACGCCGGCAACGGCAAGCTCGGCTACTGACCCGATCTCCGCCCGGCGGCGGGCGGCGGGTCGGGGCAGTTTCTTCAGGCGGCCGGGCCGCGGAGGCCGATACGGCGTTGCGGTGGGGTGGTGAGCTGCCTTACTCTTTCCGCCCCGCTCCCGGAGCACCCGTTGCCGCCGGGGGCACTCCCGCCGATTCCCGAACCCACAGGAGATCCCTATTCAAGCGCAGCAGTTGACGAGGCCCCATGGCGTCTAGGTCGGACCCGCGACGGCGTCCACCGCAAGATCGCGGCCCGCGCATCAACCACCAGATCCGCATCCGGCAGGTTCGCGTCATCGACGACGAGAACAAGCAACTGGGTGTCATGGAGACCGCCGACGCGCTGGCGCTGGCGGTCCACAAGGGGCTCGACCTCGTCGAGATCGCGCCGAACCAGCGGCCACCGGTGTGCCGCATCATGGACTTCGGCAAGTACAAGTACGAGGAGAAGAAGAAGGAGCAGGCCAGCCGCAGAAAGCAGCACCAGACGCAGGTCAAGGAGCTGCGCGTGCGCCCCGGCACCGGCGAGCACGACCTGCAGACCAAGGTCAAGAAGGCCCGTGCGTTCCTCGAGGATGGTGACAAGGTGCTGGTCTGCTGCCTGTTCCGCGGCCGCCAGATGGCGCACAAGGAAGTCGGCGAGCAGGTCATCAACGAGGTGGTCAAGCACCTCGCCGACATCGCCAAGGTCGAGTCCGGCGTGCGCCAGGAAGGCCGCCGCATGGTGTTGATGCTGTCGAAGAAGTAGGCGCGGGTCTTGGGCGCCGGCGGCCGGCGGCGGTAGGCTCGTCGCCCGGCAGTCGACGCATGCAAGCACCGGATTTCGAAGAAGTGTTCGGCCTCAACGCGGCCTACGCGGAGAAGGTCTACGGGGACTACCTGGCGGCGCCGGATTCGGTTCCCGTCGAGTGGCGGGTCTGGTTCGACACGGAACTGCCGCCGGAACAACGCGCGGTGCGCAAGCCCCGGCCGGAGCCGACACCGGTCGCCGCGACCGGTGGGGACGACGAGCTGAAGCCGCTGGTCGGGGTCGCCGGCAAGATCGTGCAGAACATGTCGGAGAGCCTGTCGGTGCCGACGGCGACTTCGACGCGCGAACTGCCGGTCAAGGTGCTCGAGGAGAACCGCTACGCGATCAACCGCCACCAGCTCGGCGCCTACCTGCCCAAGGTCAGCTTCACGCACCTGATCGGCTGGGCGATGGTGCAGGCGATCCTGCGCGTGCCGGCGATGGCGCAGCAGTTCGTCGAAAAGGACGGCAAGTCCTACCGCCGGTTGGGGAGCTCCTTGAACGTCGGCATCGCGGTCGACCTGCCGGGCCGCTCGCAGCAGCAAGGAGGCGACGGCCGACGCAGCTTGGTGGTGCCGAACATCAAGGACTGCGGCCGGCTCGACTTCGCCGGATTCTTCGCGGCGTTCCACGAGCAGATCGACAAGGCGCGTCGGGGCCGCCTGACGCCGGCGGACTTCGCCGATACCACTTGCACGCTGACCAACCCCGGCACGATCGGCACGGTCAGCTCCCTGCCGCGGCTGATGGCCGGGCAGAGCTTCATCCTGGCGACCGGCGCGATCGCCGTGCCCGGCGCGTTCCAAGGGGCCAGCCCCGAAACCCTGACCGAGCTGGGGGTGTCGCGCGTGATGACGCTGACCAGCACCTACGACCACCGCGTCATCCAGGGCGCCGAGTCGGGGTTGTTCCTCGACTGGATGCACAGGCTCTTGCTCGGCGACGAGGAGTTCTACGAGGGCATCTTCCGCTCGCTGAAGGTTCCCTACCGGCCGGTGCAGAACAGCGTCGATCGGCGGCCGCCGCTCGGCTCGACGCTTCGCGAGGCCGAGAACCTGCAGCGGGCCGCAGGCGTGATGACCTACATCCGCAACTACCGCGTGCGCGGTCACGTGCTGGCGAACCTCGACCCGTTGGGCTACCAGCCGCAGCACCTGCCCGAGCTCGACATGGCCACCTACGGGCTGACGATCTGGGACAAGGACCGCACCTTCTTCAGCGATGGGGTCACGCCGAAGCCGTTTGCGACCCTGCGTGAGATCCAGGACACGCTGCACCTCACCTACTGCCGCCACGTCGGCGTGGAGTTCATGCACATCGCCGACCAGGAGCAACGGCACTGGCTGCGCGAGCGCATGGAGGGAAACCGCAACGAGGAGGAACTGACGGTCGAGGCACAACTGAGGGTGCTCGACAAGCTGGTCGAGGCCGAGGCATTCGAGCAGTTCCTGCACACGCGCTTCGTCGGACACAAACGATTCTCGCTCGAAGGTGGCGAGACGCTGCTGCCGGTGCTCGACGCGCTGCTCGAGCGTGCCACCGAGCACGGTGTGCGGCGCGCGGTGGTCGGCATGGCGCACCGCGGTCGGCTGAACGTGCTGGCGCACATCATGCAGAAGCCGCTGACGCGCATCTTCGGCGAGTTCGAAGGTTGGCTCGATCCGGCGATGACGCAGGGCTCCGGCGACGTCAAGTACCACCTCGGCGCCAGCGGCGACTACACCTGCGCCAACGGTGCGGAGATCGCGGTCGAATTGGCCAGCAATCCGAGCCACCTGGAGGCCGTCGACCCGGTGGTAGAGGGCATGGCGCGGGCGCGCCAGGACCAGTCGGAACGGGCGCCGTCGCACGCGGTGTGGGATGAGATCCTGCCGGTGCTCGTGCACGGCGATGCCGCGTTCGCCGGTCAGGGGGTGGTGTTCGAGACGTTGCAGATGTCGCAACTGCACGGCTACCGCACGGGCGGGAGCGTGCACATCGTCGTCAACAACCAGATCGGCTACACGACTTCGCCGAAAGACTCGCGCAGCACGCCGTTCTGCACCGACGTCGCCAAGGCGATCCAGGCGCCGATCTTCCACGTCAACGGCGATGCGCCGCTGGCTGCGGTGCGCATGATCCGGTTGGCGATGGACTACCGCGCGCGATTCCACTGCGACGTCGTGCTCGACATCACCTGCTACCGGCGGCACGGCCACAACGAAGGCGACGAACCGAGCTACACCCAGCCGTTGCTCTACCGCGCGATCGAATCACACCCGTCGGTCCGCCAGAGCTACCAGGACTACTTGGTGCGCAAGGGGGTATTGCGTCACGAAGACCTGGATGCCTACGACGAGCGCGTGCAGGCGCGGCTCAAGGAATCGCTGGCCGCGGTGCGATCGTCGGAACCGCCCAAGGTCGACCCGGTGGCGGCCGAACTCGCCGAGCAGGAGTGGCAGCCGCGGATCGAGCCGGTGGCGGCCGAGCAACTGGTCGCGTGGAATACGCGATTGCTGGCGTGGCCCGACGACTTCCGCGCCCACGCCAAGGTCAAGGGCGTGCTCGCGCGGCGCGCGGACATGCTGGCGGGCGGGCTGCCGATCGACTTCGCCACCGGCGAAGCGCTGGCGTTCGCGAGCCTGGTCCGCAACGGCATCCCGGTGCGGTTGGCCGGGCAGGACAGCGGTCGGGGCACGTTCAGCCAGCGGCACGCCGCCCTCTATGACGCCGAGAGCGGCGAGCGCTACGTGCCGCTCAACCACCTGCACGAGGAACAGGCGCGCTTCGTCGTGGTCGACTCGTTGCTCAGCGAGGAAGCGGCGCTCGGTTTCGAATACGGCTACAGTGTCGCGACCCCGCACGGGCTGACGCTGTGGGAAGCGCAGTTCGGCGATTTCGCCAATGGGGCGCAGATCCAGATCGATCAGTTCCTGGCGGCGGGCGAAGCCAAGTGGGGGCAGGCATCGTCGCTGGTCCTGTTGCTGCCGCACGGCTACGACGGCCAAGGGCCCGAACACAGCTCGGCGCGGCTGGAGCGCTTCCTGCAACTGTGTGCCGAGAACAACCTGCGTGTGGCGATGCCGTCGAATGCGGCGAGCTACTTCCATCTGCTGCGAGCACAGGCACTCGACGCCGAGCGC
>DRKG01000341.1 GCA_011051855.1 bacterium
GACGGCGGAACCGCCGAGGCCGCGGGCGACGCCCCCGAGAATCAGGGACCGGTCGATCAGGGACCGGGCGCGATCGGGCCGATGTCCGAAGAGCAGGCGAGCAAGCAGTACGACCGCCTGTGGATCGTCGGCCAGACCAAGCCGATGTACGTGTCGATCGAGCCGCAGCCGGGCGTCGACCTGTTCGCGCTCGAGGAGAAGGGCAACCTCGCCGGCACCGTGCTGAAGATCCGCGTGTTCAGCCGCACCAAGCGCGAACTCGGCAGTCTGCGCGAGTTCGGCAACAGCCAGCAGATCGCGCGCATCGCGCTCGCGGACAACATCCGCAACGAGGTCGCGCGACGGGTGCGTCGTGTGCCCGAGGACGGCGGCCACCAGGGAGAGCGGCTCGAACTGATCGAGTGGCTGTTGGCGCAGGCGCGCGCCGAAGCCTGGATCCAGCAGGTCGCGCTGCAGCAGGCCGAGATCTACCTGCAGATGGCCGGCGGCAGCCTCGAGGGCCGCCGGGTGATGCAGCGGGTGCTGCGTGTGCTCGGCGACCTCGACGGCGAACGCAAACTGCTCGCCGAGACCGGCGGGGACGACGCGGCCGACGCGTTCCGGCTGCGCGGCATGGGGCAGATCAAGGCGCGGCTCGGGCTGTGGCTGGATGCCGAAGCGGACCTGCGCGAGGCCGTCCGGCTGCAGCCGACCGACGCCCGCAATCACGGTGCGCTGGCCGAGTTCCTGCGGCGACGCGGCCGCAGCCGCGCGGCCCTGCAGAGTGCCGAACGCGCCGCGCAGACGCTCGGCTCGGTGCAGGATCAGGCGGAGCGCAAGGCGATCGTGCGCACGATCCTGTCCTGCCGGATGGCGGTCGGGGCCGGTGGCGACGACGGGCTGCTGCCCGACGGCAACTACCTGCGGGGTTGTCTGGCCTACGCACACGGCGACATCGAGACCGCCAGGAGCGAGTTCCAGCGGGTCGCCGGTGGCGAGGACGAGAGCGCCGCCCAGCTCGGGCTGGCGGCCTGCCACCTGGCTGCCGGCGAATGGCAGGCGGCGCACGATCTGCTGGTGGCGGTCGGCGACCAGGATCCCCTGCTGCGCGATCGCGCGGCCTGCGGCCTCGCGCTGCTCTTCTCGCGGTGCAATCAGTTCGACACCGCGTTGGGCTACGTCGATCGCGCGCTCGAAGCCGCGCCGGACGACCCCTATGCGCTGTACCTGCGCGGTCGCACGCTGCGCCTGATGGGGCAGTACGCGGCGGCAGCCGAGGCGCTCGCCGCGTGCCTGCGGCAGCGCGACGACTTCGTGCACGCGATCGCGGAGATGTCCCTGGTGCAGGCCGATCTCGCCAACACGGCGTCGGGGGAGGACCAGGCGAATGCGCTGATCGCGGCGCGGCGCTACCTGGATCGCGCGGTCGCGCTGTCGCCCGAGCCGGTGCTCGAACTGCTGCAACGGCAGGGGCTGCGGTGCTTCGCCGCGGCCGACCGCCGCAGTGCCAGGAGCGCGTTCGAAGCCGCGCGCGATCTGGCCAGCGAGAACGGCGACCCTCTCGGCGAGGCGTGGGCCAAGGGGGCGCTGGCGGTGGTCACCTACAGCCGCGGCCGCGTCGACGATGCGGCCACCGCGCTGGCGCGTCTCGAGCGCGACCTCGGGCGCGACAGCGAACTCGGTCGGTGGGCCGACGCGACCGTGGTGGCGATCGAGGACCACGCCAGGAAGGAGGCCCTCGGCGATTCGTTCGAGCGTGAGAAGGTCGGCGACATCTGGGCGGACAACAACGACGGTCCACTGCGCGCCCGGATCCGAGAGGGGCGGCTGGTCTACGACGGCACCTTCAGCAGCGGGGGCGACGGAGAAGTGTCCTGCGACCGCGTCGATGCGGTCAAACGCGGCAAGAACTTCCTCGCCTGCGCCGCCACGGTCGAACTGCTGCCCGGCCACGAACCGCGCGAATCGTTCGTCGGCCTCGGCATCGAGATCCGCCGCAACCGCGGAGACGTCGAACTGTCGGCCAGAGTCGGGCTGCGCGATGGGCAGCCGTTCTTGAGCATCCAGGACGGCCGGCGCGGCGGCTCCGAGGACGACAACTTCTTCCAGAAGGCGCTCGCGCCCGAACTGCTGCGCGCCGGCAAACCACAACGGCTCGAACTGCGGGTCGAACCGCTCGGGGACGAGAACAGCCGCAAGCGGCTGCTGCAGGTTTGGTTCAACGGCGCGTTGGTGCACGTGCACGAGCTCAAGCAACTGACCGGCAGCACCTCGTCGGAGCTGAAGACGATGCTGTTCGCGAGCGGCGACAAGCGCGCGCGGGTTGCGGTGGCCTTCGATGACTACCGCCTGGAACGCAAGCAGGACGAGCGATGACCGACCACCACCCATCTCGCGGCTTCACTCTGATCGAGCTGTTGATCGTGATCTCGATCCTCGGCGTGCTCGCCGCCGTGCTGTTGCCGAACATCCTCGGGGTCGGCGCGACCGCCGAGGAGACCGCAACCAAGGCGACGATGCTGCAGCTCGAGACGGCGTGCAAGACGTTCCATACCGAGCACGGCTACTACCCGACCGACGACTTGAAGATGCTGCGCGCCGGCGGGGCGAAGCCGAAGTGGAAGAGCGACAACGGCAAGAACACCGGCATCGAATCGCTGGTCGTGCTGGTCAGCCAGTCGCGCAAGGGCGGCACCGACCTGGGCGGGCTCGCCGACAGCCTGGTCAACACCGACGGCGACACCAACGGAGCACCGCTGCCTCTGCTCGGAGGCCGCCGCGACCGCCCCGAGGTCGCCGACGCCTGGGGCACGCCGCTGGCGTACTTCGCGAAGCTGAACATGGACAAGCCGCAACTGGTCGTGCCCGCGCCGGACGAGGCGCCGGTGCAGGTCAAGGCGATGCGGCGGGCCGACGGCGCGTTCTATGGCCAGGGCAAGTACCAGTTCCTCAGTGCCGGCCGGGACCTGACCTTCGGCACCGACGACGACCTGGTGTGGCCGGAGAACTGAGCCGATGCCTGCGTCGCCGACTCCGCCACGGCTCGCCGCGAGTGCCGGCTTCACGCTGCTGGAACTCCTGGTGGTGATCGGGGTGATCTCGGTGTTGCTCGGCATCGGACTCGGCTATCTCGGCCGCACCGACCCGGAGATGGTGGCGCGCTCGGTGCTGGCGGGTGAACTGCGCAAAGCCCAGATGACCGCGCGCGCCGAAGGCGTGCCGACCGAGGTGCTGGTCGTTCCCGGCGCCGACGGCGAAGCTGCGAGCGTGCGATCGCGCGTCCTGGAGCCGGTGGCGGCTTTCCACTTCGAACCGGACACGCCGGTGCTCGACGAGCGCATGCGGCCGGAACTCGCGGGAGAGGACGTCGCCGCCGGGCGCTTCGGCCACGCGCGGCGGGCCGGCGACGAGGATGCGCGGCCGTTGTTGCGTTGGCCGCTGGTGCCGCTGCTCGCCGACCTGCGGGAAGGCTTCGTGTTGCGCGTCGACTTGTTCCTCGAACGCCGCGGCACCTGCCTCGTGGCCGAGATGGATCCGCTGCTCGAACTGCGACTCGACGACGACCTGTATCCGCAGGCGCGCGTGCGCCTGACCGGCGTCGGCGACGACAGCCTGCGCGTGCGCGTCGCGGGGCGGCGAGCCTTGCCGCTGTTGCGCTGGACGACCCTCGAGGTCGGCTGTGACGGGCGCGAGGTGTGGCTTGCGATCGACGGGCGTGAGGTCGGCCGCGCCGCCGGCGCTGGCGCGCCCAAGCAACCCGACGACATGGTGCTCGACCTGTCGCCGCCCGATGCGGCGGTGCCGGGCCTGGTCGACGAACTGCGCCTGTTGGCATTCGCCTACACGCCCGCACAGTTGCTGCCGATCGAGCTGCAACCGCGCCGGCCCTTCCGGTTCACCTTCGATGCCCGTGGGGAACCGGTGCTCGCCCCCGAGATCGTCTACGAAGACCTGGAGGACTCGTGATGGCTCCGGCCCGGATCGATCGGCAGCGCGGGCTCGCGCTGCTGGCGGTGTTGTTCGCGCTGACCTTGCTGATGTTGCTGGCGCTGCCGTTCGCGGTGTCGATGAGCGTCGGCGCCGAAGCGGCGATGCGCGACGTCGAGCAGACGGCGACCGAGCAGGCCTCGGCGAGCGTGCGGGAACTGCTGCTGGCCGATGCCGCCGCGTCGCATCCCGCGATCGACCCGACGCCCGACTTCGACGGGCTCGACGAGTTTCCGGCCGGCGTGGCGCTGCCGGCGGCGTTCGCGGGTTTGCGCGACCAGGGCCGGGTGCTGCTGGGTGGCGAGGTCATCGACCTGCAGCGCTTGCTGTCGCTGGATGCGGCCTCGCCGCTGTTGCTCGCCAACGCCATCGGCACGGCCACCCGCCTGAGCGAGGACCTCGAGCCTGACGCGACCACGATGGTCGTCGACGACGCCTCCGCGTTGCCGGAGACCGGCTACCTGTGGCTGGCCCACGAGGTCGTGCACTACGGGCAGAAGGACGGCAACCACCTGCTGGATCTCGAACGCGGACTCCTGCGCGAGTACGGCTTCGCCGACGGTACCGAGGGCGTCGCCCAGCAGGCGCTGGTGCTGGACTACCGGTGTGTGCTGGCCACGATCTGGCCGTTCTTCCGCCCGGATGCGGATGGCGCGCGCCTGCCCTATCGGAGCGTCGGCGAGCTGCTCGAGATCCAGAAGGCCGAGCTGGGCACGTTCACGAGTGAGGAGATCGACACCTTCCAGCGGCTGTTCTCGGTCGATACGCAGGCCGAGACGGCGCCGACTTGGGGCCGCCCGGAACGGGTGTTCAACGATCTCGAAGGTGGTCGCTCGCGCACCCTGATGGTGCGCTCGGCGTTGCACCTGGGCAGCGGCAGCACGGTTCGCATCCGCAATCTGGCCACCGGCGAACTCGAATACGGCCTGCTGATGGCAGCTTCGACGCAGCGGCCGGGGCGCGCGCAGCTTCAGTTGCCGTCGGTGTTCCAGCTCCACCTGCTGATGCCGGTCAAGGCGAGCTTTCCCGCCGTCGACACGGTGGTCGAGCCGCTGATCCCGCCGCCGGTCAACGTCAACACCGCCGATCCCGACGTGCTCGCGACCGTGCTCGCCAACGTGCGCCGCAGCGGCAACCTGCGCATCACGCACGACAACAATCGCCGCAGCACGGCACCGCCGAACGTCACGCCGCGCATGGCGCGCGAGCTCGCCGACGAGATCGCTGCGTTGCGTTCGCCGGATGGCGATGGCCCGTTCACCGGTTGGCAGGATCTGGCTGACCGCGTGTTCCGCCCGCGGCTCGGACAGGAGGCCAACAGCACCGGCAAGAACCGCTGGCTGGATCTGTATCGCTGTTTGCGAACCGGGCGCGACAGCGTGCTGGAGATGGGAAC
>DRKG01000342.1 GCA_011051855.1 bacterium
GGGGCGGGCGGCGAGCGCGCGTTCGACGCCGCGCCGTTGCAGGCCCGCGCGCGGAGGATCGACGATCAGCAGGTCGATATCGTCCGGCAGGTCCGCGTCCGCGAATGGCGCTCGTTGCACCGCCACCTGCGGCAGTTCGTTGAGCCTCTTGTTGTGTTCGGCGTCGCGGCATGACGAGGCGTTGTCCTCGACCACCAGGACGTCCTTGGCGCCGGCCTTCGCCGCGCGCAAACCGAACGCGCCGACACCGCCGTAGCCGTCGACGACACGCCGGTCGCGCAGATCGCCGCACATCGCCATCGCCGGGCGATACAGCAGTGCATGGGCGCCGGCGTGAATCTGGTAGAAGCTGCCGGCGCTGACGCGGAAGGTCAGCCCGTCGCGTTCGTCGGTCACGTAGTCGCGGCCGCGCAGCGGCACGTGCCGGTCGCCGAGCAGGAAGCCGTCGGTTCGGTCGCTGATCGAGTGCATCACGCCGACCAAGCGACGGCCGCGGGCGGTTCGCGGCATATCGGTGGTCGCCGCCATCAGGGCGTCGGCGAACGCGCTGCCCTGATCGAAGGCGCCGGGACGGGTCACCAGCCCGGCCAGGACCTCGCCGGTGCCGCTCATCAGGCGTGCCCAGAACGCCTTCGCGATGCCGCGGCGACGGCCGGCGTGGAAGCCCTCGATGCGCAGCTCCTTCAGGATCGGTTCGATGCGGCGGCCGAGTTCGGTCAGCCAGCGGTCCTGGGTCCGGCATTCGTCGATGCGCACCACGTGGTGGCTCTGGTATTCGTAGATGCCCAGTACCGGTTGGCGGTCTTTGTCCTGCCGCACGGGATACAGCAATCGCGTGCGGAAGTGCTGCTGCGGCCGACGCGGCAACCCGTGTTCGATCTCGCACCCGTTCAGGAACGGGGCGAGTAGCTCGCGGCACCGCTCGAGCTTGTCGTGCAGTTGCCAGGCGATCGGTTGGTCGAGCAAGGAGCAGCCGCCGCAGATCCCGAAGTGCCGGCACGCGAAGGTCTGTTCGGCGGGGGGGCGGGAATCGGAGCGGGAGCGGCGCGAGCGGGGGCGTGGCACGGCCGGATGCTACGCCGAATGCCCCCCGCGCGGCACTGGCGGAGCCGTGGTAGAGTCCGCGCGACGATGCCCCCTCGCTCGCTGTCCGCACTCGCCACGGTCACCGCATTGGTGATCGCCAACTGGCCGATCTCCTTCTCTCTTGCGCGCCCTGCGCCGCATCCGCGCGACGACCACTTCACCCTGTCGTCCGATTGTGGCATGTGCCACCTCGGCGCTCCGGGCGCCGAGGCGATGCGCGATGCGGACGGCAACGACGTGTCACCCTATTACCTGTGGCAGGGCACGATGATGGCGAATGCGTTCCGCGATCCGTACTTCCGGGCGCAACTGCAGAAGGAGACGGAGGCGGTCGGCCCCGAAGTGCAGGAGCTGTGCCTGCGCTGCCACACCCCGATGGTGCACCACGAGGCGGTGCTGGCCGGCGAGGATCCGCCGCGCCTGGCGCAGGCGGTCGAGCTGATGGAGGCTGACGACGGCGTTTCGTGCACCGTTTGCCACACGATCGCCGACGAGGGGTTGGGCACGAAGGGCACTTGGTCGGGGCGGCCGAACTTCGATGGCGAACGGGCGATCTTCGGTCCGTTCGCGGACGTCGTGACGCGGCCGATGCAGAACTTGGTCGGCTACACGCCGAAGCAGGGTGAGCACATCCGCAAGGCGGCGCTGTGCGCGACCTGCCACACGCTGCACACCAACCACCACGGTGTCGAGTTCCCCGAACAGACGCCGTATCTCGAGTGGCGCAACAGCGACTTCAGCACGGAGCGCGAAGGCGTCGAACCGGGCCGCGGTCGCACCTGCCAGCAGTGCCACATGGCACGCTTGCCGAAGACGCGCATCGCGCGCACGCCGATGGGGTTCGACTTCCGCATTCCCGAGCGCGCCGGCTACCGCGCGCACGCGTTCGTCGGCGGCAACGCGTTCGTCGTCGACATGCTCCGCGAGCATCGCGCGGACCTCTACGTCGAGGCCGAGCCGGAACAGCTCGAGCTGATCGCGGCGGCGACGCGCACGCAGTTGGCCAAGCGCACGGCGAAGCTCGAACTCTCGCCGCTGCACTTCGAGGACGGTGAGCTGCAGTTCGCGATCCGCGTCGAGAACCTGACCGGCCACAAGTTCCCCACGGCCTATCCGTCGCGGCGTGCTTGGCTGCGCGTCGAGGTGTTGGTCGATGGCGAAGTCGTGTTCGCGAGCGGCACCGTCGATGCCGACGGCCGCCTGGTCGGCGTCGAAGACGAACAACGCATCCCGCACGTCACGACGATCGCGAAGCCATCCGACGTCGTCGTCTACGAACTGGTTGCTGGTGACCCGGACCGGCAGCCGACGACCTACCTGACTCGGATGAGCTCCCGACTCAAGGACACCCGTCTGTTGCCCAAGGGATGGCTGCCGACCGGCCCCCACGCCGACGAGACCGCGCCGGTCGGAGTGGGTCGGGACGAGGATTTCGTCGCCGGCGGGGACCGCGTGGTCGTGAAGGTGCCGCTCGCCACGCGGCCAGCCGACTGCAAGGTGCGGGTGGCGCTGCTCTACCAGACCGTTCCGCCGGTCTGGGTCGACGCGCTGCGCGACGTCGAAGCCGAAGAAGCGCAGCGATTCGTGCGCTACTACGACCAGGCTACGAAGAAACCGGAACTCGTCGACTCCGCGACGGCGGAGTTCTGACCCGCGCGGTAACCGGTTTCGGTGTCGCGTTTTTGTCCCGATCTGATCCTCGCGCCGGTCGTTTGGTGCGAACCGGTGCGCAATCGGGCGGGGATCAGGCGCGCGATCTGCGGGGATCCTTGTCCGTCGGGCGCCCGACACTCGTCTCCGAGAATCGGAATCGCCACCTTGCCGATGGCTCGAAGTCCCCACGGCGTGCGATGTTGCGCTCCACCGTCGGCGGGAGTGGAGGTGGCCGGATTCCGACGGTTGCGCGGGTGGTCCAGCCGTCGTGCGTCCCTGCTACTACGGACCTAAGGCGAGTCGGGGGCACATGTTGCGCTATGGCGAAACGCGATCCGGCCTTGCTGGAGTAGACTCCTTCGCTACGTTCCGTCAGTCGTCTCGCTCGCTCACCTCGCCCCACCTCGAACTGCACCCATGCGCAACCTCTGGGCCTTCCCTCTCGCCTGGACCTTCGCCGTGGCCGTAGCCGTGGCACAAGACGTCGGCAGCCTGGATGTCTCGTGGACGAACCCGACCCCGTACGGCAGCCCCAGCTTGTCCGCGCGGATCTACTATCCTGCCGACGTGACCGGTTACGGTGCGCCGGTGGCGCAGCCCTCCGATCCGGCGGGGCATCCGACGGTCGTGTTCCTGCACGGCTTCGGCTTCCTCGGTCAGGACTACTGGGCGCTGGGGGAGTTGCTCGCTGAGAACGGCTTTGCGGCGGTGATGCTGAACACCGCCCAGTTCAGCTACGCCGAACTCGAAGACGATGCGCGGGCGATGTTCGTCGCGCTGGGCAACGCGTCCGGCAGTGCATCCGGCTTCTTCGCGGGCGCATTCGATACGTCGCGCGTCGGCCTGCTCGGCCACTCGATGGGAGGCGCGGTCACCGCCTACGTGCTGAACGAGGATCCGTTCTCGATGGCCAGCAACCCGGGCTACGTCTGTGGCCTCGCGCTCGCCCCCGCCAATCCGGCGATGACCTCGGCCGGCACCAACGTGCGCGTGCCGCTCGGCATCGTCTCCGGCCTCGGCGACATGGTTACGCCGCCGAGCCTGCACGCGGATCCCTACTACGCGGGCATCGCCACGACCGACGGCCTGAAGTTCCATTACCAGATGGGTCTCGCGGCGCAGCACATGAACATTCCGGGCTTGCTGCCGACCAGCCCGACCGTGTTCGAGCGCACCAAGGCGATCGTCGTCGGTTACTTCGGCCACTTCCTGCGCCGTTCGCTGTCGGGCCTCGACGCCGTGTTCGGGCCGGATGGCGCCGGCGACCCGAACCTTTCGACCCTCGAAGTCGATGTTGCGGTGCCGCAGGTCTGGGCGGATCAGCCGCTGACGATCGGTCAGACGACGCGGGTCTCGATCGCGCTCGAGGCCGGGTTGGCTGGGCTGCTCGGCGCCGGTGCGACCAGCGCGCCGATCCCGACGATGTTCGGCACGGTGTTGATCGACCTCAGTACGGCATTCACCGTCGCGGAGTCGGTTGCTTCTTCCGAGCGCATCGACTTCACCATCGACGTGCCCAACGATCCGCTGCTGGTCGGCGTGAACCTCGCCGTACAGGGAGTGGGCGTCACCGTCAGCCAACCGTTGTTCCTCGGCACCGCGCTCGAGTTCTCGGTCGGACAGTAGGGGCGGATCAATCGGTCGCGATGCATGAGGACGCGAACAGCGCGTCCTTGTCGGTCACCCCGCGCCACCCTTCGCGCAGCACGCAGTGGCCGACCGGTGCGCGCAGGGAAGTGCCGGGGCCGGCGCACAGCAGCACGTCCGGCTGGAACTCGCGCATCGCGGTGCGCACGCTGGCCGAGAAATCGAACGGCTTCACGACCTGGTCGTGCAGCGTGTAGCGCAGCAGTTCGCGCGGATCCGACGACCACGGGGAGTGCACGTTGCCGAAGCCGTCGATCAGGTGGCAGCTCGGCATCGCCATCGGCAGATCGGCGAGAACCTGCTGCGCCTGCTGCGAAGTCGGCGCGCACAGCCGGGTGTGGAACGGTCCGTGCCCCGCGAGTCGGAACGGGAACTCGCGCTCGCCGACCTGCACCTTCGGCAGGATCGACAGCAGTTCGCGCACGGCGGCTTCGGTGCCGGCGAGCACCACGTGGCCACCGAGCCGGATGCTGACGTCGCAGAACCACTCGTCGCCGCGTTCCCGGCACTTGGCGAGGGCTTCGGCGGTCGCCGTGGCGAGGGTCTCGTCGTGCCGCCAGTCGGCGTCGACGTTGGTCATCAGCACTTGGCCGCCGGGCACCTGCTTCTGCAGTGCGGCCATCGTCGCCACGAGCCGCGCGCCGCTGGTGGCGTCCAGTGCGCCGGCCGCGGGCAGCGCGG
Organism: bacterium; assembly: GCA_011051855.1. Classification (GTDB taxonomy): domain Bacteria; phylum Planctomycetota; class UBA1135; order UBA1135; family UBA2386. The sequence goes on from DRKG01000342.1 coordinate 5,068, forward strand.
TGTACCAGCCGAGGGAGTTGCCGGCGACAGCGAGGATCTCGTAGCGCTCGCGCAGGCGTTCGGTGTGGGCCATGGTGCCGAAGTAGATCAGTTCGGCGGCGTTCTCCCCGTCGAGGTGCAGGCTCGGTCGGAAGCGTTCGGCGCCGTCGACTTCGGACAGGCTCGGTCGGCCCTGCTGGCGGCGGTCGCGATCGCGCACCATCAACGCGTCGGCTACCGGCCCCGGGCGCACCGTGCGACCGACGAAGCCGAGCTCGCCCTTGCCGTAGGAGCCGCGCCCGGGACAGAACAGCACCGCAGTTGGGCGGCTCATCGGGTCACCTCCTGGTCGAGAACTTCGCGGGCGGCGCGCTCGATGTCGGGCTCTTGCACCAGCACCAGGTTGGCGGCCTCCGCCAGCGGCACGTAGCTGTCGTGGCCTGCGATGCGGCGCAGCACACAGCCGCGCAACTCGGGGTCCTGTGCCAGTTCGGTAAGCAACATCGGACTCGGCCCGGCGTGCGTGGCGCGACACTCATCGACGATCAGGCAGCGACCGGTCGCGCGCACGTGCTCCTTCACCTGTTCGATCGGCAGCGGCAACAGCCAGCGCAGGTCGAACACCCGCACGCGGCGGCCTTCGGCGCGCAGCCGCGCAGCCGCGCGCAGGCTCATCCACAGTCCGTTCGCGTAGCTGACGATGACCAGCTCGTCGTCGTCGCCGACGTCGTAGACACGTCCCTCGCCGAACGGCATCTGCTCGTCGGGCGGCGGATAGTGGAACTGCCACTTGCCGTCGCCGGGCTCGTGCAGATCCTTCTGCATGTAGAGGGCGATCGGTTCGAGGAACACACACACGCGCCCTGCAACCGCCGCTGCCGCCATCGTGCGCAGCATGGCTACCGCATCGTCGGCGCGCGCCGGCACGCCCAGCACCAGTCCGGGGATCTCCAGCAGTGCGCCGAGCGAATTGTCGTTGTGGAAGTGGCCGCCGAAGCCCTTCTGGTAGGCGAGGCCGGCGATGCGCACGACCATGCCGTTCTTGTAGCCCGGTCGGCCGTCCGGCCCGGTGCTGAAGAACTGCAGCGAAGCCGCCTCGCCGCGCAGTTGGTCGATCGCGTTGTGCAGATAGGCGAGATACTGGATCTCCGGGAACGGCAGCGCACCGGCCATCGCCATGCCCTGCGCGAGGCCGAGGATCGTGGTCTCGTCGAGGATCGTGTTGAACACGCGGCCGCCGCCGAAGGTCTCGTAGAGTCCGGCCGTCACGTGGTAGACGCCGCCCTTCTTGGCGACGTCTTCGCCGAAGACCAGCGCGCGCGGATGCGCGGCGAGCAGATCGGTCAGTGCCTGCGGGATGCGGAACGCCATGTGCCGCGGACGCGCGTCTTCTTCGGGCAGACGGTTGCGGAAGCGTCGCCGCCGCTCTTCGTCGGGTGCGCGCTGCACCGGACCGAGGTCGCGCAGCGGCTCGTAGCTGAGTGGGGCTGCGACCTCGTCGACCGTTTCGAGTTTGCGCCGACGTGCCGCCTCTCGGGCCGCGCGCCGCAGCCGGCGGTCGGTGTCGCGGTAGAGGGCGAGGATGCCGTCCTTCGAGATCGCCCCGGTGGCGAGCAACAGGTCGGCGAACGCCAGCAGCGGGTCGCGCGCTTCGTTGGCCTCGATTTGCTCGGGCGTCAGGTAGTTGCTCTCGACGTCCGAGCCGGCGTGGCCCATCAGCCGCACCGTCCTGGTGTGCAGGAACGCCGGTCGGCGGTGTTGCCGGACCCACGCGATCGCCTGCTGCGCCGCGGCCCAGACGCCGGGGAAGTCCTGGCTGTCGCAGGCGAAGTACTTGATGCCGGTGCGCGCCCGCACCATGCGTTCGATGTAGTCGTTCGGGGTGCGCACCGAGATGCCGAGGCCGTTGTCCTCGCAGGCGAACAGCACCGGGCACGGCTGGTTGTGCAGGACGGCGGCAGCGGCGGCGTGTAGACCGGCCTGTGCCGTTGCGTGGTTGAACGAAGCGTCGCCGAAGCTGCAGTAGGCGATCGAGTCGTAGGGTGCGCCGCCGGCGACGCCGTCGGCATCGGGGTGGATGCGTTCGAGCCGTTGCAACGCGTAGGCGTAGCCGACAGCCTTCGGCAGGTGGCTGGCGATCGTGCTGGTCTGCGGCGGAATGTGCAGGTGCGAACCGAGCACCTTGTGGCGTCCGCCGCTGACCGGGTCTTCGGCCGAGGCGCAGAACGACAGCATCGCATCGAAGAACGGCGTCTCGCCGCGGCCCTTGCGCAGGCGCGCGGCGACGAACGCGCCGCTGCGGTAGTGCAGGAACGCGGTGTCCGTCGCCCGCAGCAACTCGCCCAGGATCGCGTTCGCTTCGTGGCCGGCGCTGCCGATGGTGTAGTAGCTGACTCCCTGGTCCTTCAGTTCGCGCGACAGGAGGTCCTGCAGGCGCGACTGGATCGCCGACTCGAACACCGCCACCGCCTGCCGCCGCGACATCGACGAATGTGGGGCGATCGGAGCATCCATGTGCCCGGCGCGCGCCGGGTCCGCTCCCGGGTGTTCGCGGAGCAGGTGCAGCAGACGTTCGGAGACAGGACCTTCGCGGCGGATCGACATCAGAGGGGGCGCCGATCCTAGCTACCGCCGCCGCAGCTGCCACGAACCGTTGGGTTGCCTGCCCGTTGCGTGCAAGCGGAATCCAGATCGGATGCGTGCGTGCATGCCTCCTGCGCCCCGAAGAGGGTTGCTGACCGCTGCCAGGTGCACCCACGACTCAAGCCGGTGTCGGCCACCACTTACATCGAATCCCGACTTGCTGGGGTGTGGTATACCAGCCCGACAGCCTCGATCGAATCTGAGGAGTCGAGTAGAACTTGGCGCAGGTTCTCGACGCGAGTCGAGTCGTGTCCGCCGTATGAACTGCGAGACTGGCAGTGCGCCAGGGCCAAACGATAATCTGATCGACCGGATATCCGGTCTCGCAAGATGCGTTATTGGTGGGTGAACCAGAACCAGACCTATCGGCATGAAGTGCCGGGCGGATACCTGTGGTCGCCCAAGCGCAAGTCGAACGGCCATAGGAACCCTTTCTACGAGTTCATGCGCGAGGTCTCACCGGGGGACATGGTCTTCTCGTTCGCCGATACCTGGATTCGCGCATTTGGTGTCGCGCGTTCCAACGCTTATGAAGCGCCGAGGCCCGAGGAGTTCGGTGAGGCTGGCCGCAATTGGAGCCGCATCGGCTGGCGAGTCGACATCGAGTTTCATGAGGTGAATTGCGGGTTTCGTCCAGTTGATTGGATCGAGCGCCTGCGGCCGCTCTTGCCGAAACACTACGCTCCACTTCGAGAGGACGGTCGAGGTCTGCAGAGTATCTACCTCACGGAGATTCCAGAAGTCCTGGCTTTGACACTGGCGGATCTGCTGGGCGGTGCCGCGCTGAAGTTCGCGCGCGCAGAGGTCGAGGACAAGCTCATCGTCACACCAAGCGCGGAGCTAGTTCTGTGGGAAGAGCACCTGACGAGGACGATCCAGGACGATGAGTCCATTCCGCCAACAGAGAAAGAGGCGTTGATCTTGGCTCGTCGCGGTCAAGGAACGTTCCGACGCCGGGTCGCTAGGCTTGAGAATCGGTGTCGAGTGACGGGTGTGGATCGTCCCGAGCACCTCAGGGCCAGTCACTGCAAGCCGTGGCGGGATTGTGACAACGAGGAGCGTCTGGATGGCGAGAACGGCCTGATGCTGACTCCGTCCATCGACCACCTCTTCGATCGGGGCTTCATTTCCTTTGAAGAGAACGGCCGGCTGCTCGTGTCGCCGGTTGCACATCGACCGTCATTGCAGCGAATGGGCGTTGAAGTCGAGCGCGAGCTGAATGTAGGCAGGTTCACCGCTACGCAGGGCAGATTCCTGGAGTTTCACCGTGATGCCGTGTTTCTGCGTTCCGACGTTGCCAACGCCGCCTCGTAGGCGCACCACAGCCTCACGCTGGATCCTGGTGGTAGTAGTCGCGCAGGCAGATGTAGAGGTCGGGATGGCGGCGTTGCAGCGCGCGGGACTTCTCGAAGAAGCATTCGGTTGCCACGGCGAAGAACTCCGCCGGATTGCTTGCGCCGTAGGTGTCGAGCACGGTTGCGCGTCCGTCGGCGGCATCTTGGCGCAATCGCTCGAACTCCTTGCTCATCGTTTCGACCCAGCGGGTGAACGTGGTGCGGTCGGCGAGCGGCGGCGTGCCGTCGGCGAGGCCGTCCAGCATGTCGAGCTTGTGGGCGAACTCGTGCAGCACGAGGTTGTGGCCGTCGTGCGGGTCGAGCGCGCCGCCGAGGGCAGCATCCCAGCTCAGGATCACCGGGCCGTCTCGCCACGCCTCCCCGAGATTCGCCTGGCCTTCGCGCACGACCCCGGCGGCGTCGCGCTGCGGCATGGTCTTGTAGGCGCTCGGATAGATCAGGATCGAAGCGACCTTCGGGTAGTAGTCGTGCTCGATGTTGAGCAGCAACAGCGCTGCCTGGGCTGCGACCGTCACCCGGATCTCGTCGGTGAGCTCCAGACCGCCGCAGCCTTCCCAGTGCTTTTCGGCGACCAGAACGCGCAGATCGTCGCGGTTGCGTTGCTGGCCGCGCTCGTCCAGCGCCCGATAGAACGGCAGTCGCTCGAGGATCGGCAGCCATGCAGTCGGGAACGGCGTCGCGAGCAGTTCGCGGCGCGCGTGGTGGCGACTCGGTCGCAACAGCCAGTCGAACAGCATGGTGACAGCGTAGCCGGTAGACTGCGCGCTCATGGGCCCTGCACCCCTCCGTCGCCTGTTCGGGTTCGCAGCCGCGGCCGTCGCGGTTGCCGCGGTGCCGGTGCGGGCGCAGGAGCACGGCGAACGCGCGGAACTGGCCGAGCTGCTCGACCGCTACTGTGCCCAGTGCCATACCGGCTGGGATGCCGAGGCCGACTTCGATCTGCGCCCGCTGCTGGCAGCGCGAGCGCCGATTGCGGACGACCCGGTCGCGGCCGAGGGACTGCTCGCGCGCGCGGCGCGGCGGCTGCGTGCGCGCTCGATGCCGCCGGCGGACGAATACGAGCAGCCGACCGCGGCCGAGCGTGCGCGCATGGTCGCGTTGCTCGCGGCGGTGGCGCCGGTGGTTCCCGGGCAGCGCGTGGCGACCTTGCGGCGCCTGACCCGGCGCCATTACCGCAACGCGGTGCGGGCGCTGTTCGGCATCGACTTCAGCGGGCTCGATCTGCTGCCGGAGGACGCCAGCGCACACGGTTTCCGGGGGATCGGCGACGTGCAGATCGTCACTCCGCTGGTGTTCGAGAAGTACCTCGATGCCGCCGCAGCCGTGGCCGACGCGGTGTTCGCCGATGCCGCTGCGCGCCGTCGGGCCTTCGGGCCGGAGGGCACTGCGCTCGCCGATGCACTGCCGGCGTTGTTGCGGCGGGCGTATCGCCGGCCGGTCGGCGACGAGGAGATCGCGGAGCTTGCCGCCGACCACGCGTCGTTGCTGCGGCGTGGCATCGGCCGGCGAGCGGCCCGTCACGCGCTGTTGCGCGCGGTGCTGACCTCGCCGAGCTTTCTGTTCCGGGCGGAACTCGGCATGCCCGGAGCTCCGGCCCGCCTCGACGCGCACGAGTTGGCCGTTCGCCTGTCGTTCCTGCTCACGGCGGCGCCCCCGGATGGCGCCCTGCGGGCACGTGCCGACGATGGCTCGCTGCTGCGCCGCGACGTGCTGGTCGCGGAAGCGATGCGCCTGGCGCGCCGCGACGGAGGTCTCGCCCTGGCCGAGGATTTCGCTGCGCAGTGGCTCGGTCTGGACGAGGTCCTGGCGGTGACGCCCGACTTCCGGCGCTTTCCGCAGATCTGGAACGGAGCGCTCCGGCCGTCGCTGCGCCGCGAAGTGCTGCAGGCGTTCGCGTTCCTCGTCAGTGCGGACCGGTCGGTGCTCGAACTACTCGATGCCGATTACCTGTTTGCGGACAAGACAGTGGCGGAGCACTACGGCTTGCCGGTGCCCGAGGGTGACGGCTTCCACCGTCTGGCATTGGAGGACCGCCGCCGCGGGGGCGTGGTCACCTCGGGAGCGATGCTGATGGTGACGTCGTATTCGTTGCGCACGAGTCCGGTGAAGCGTGGCCAGTGGCTGCTGGCGCGCCTGCTCGACGCGCCGCCTCCGCCGCCACCGCCCGGTGCCGGCAAGCTGCCGAAGGACGACAAGAATGCGGCCGGGCTGACGCTGCGGCAGCAGCTCGAACGGCACCGGGCGGATCCCGGCTGCGCGTCGTGCCATCGCGAGATGGACGCGCTTGGGTTCGCGCTCGAACACTATGACCCGCTCGGGCGATGGCGCGATGAAGTGCACGGCCGGGCGATCGACGCGGTCGGCGAGTTGCCCGACGGCACCCGGATCGACGGGCCGGTGGCGCTGAAGGACGCGCTGCTTGTGCGGCGCGACGACTTCGTGCGCACGTTCGCCAAGAAGCTGCTGGTCTGCGGCATCGGCCGCGATCTGCACCTGCGCGACGAACCGGAACTCGCTCGCATCGTGGCGGCCACGCGCGCTGCGGACTACCGGTTCTCGGCGTTGCTCGCGGCCGTAGTGACGTCGCCGCTGTTCACTTGGCGCGATCCCGATGCGGAGGTGGTCCGATGACGATCGTCGGCATCGAGCGGCGGGCGTTCCTGCGCGGTGTCGGGGTCAGCCTCGCGCTGCCGTGGTTCGAATCGCTGCCGGCTTGCCGGCGCACGCCGCCGCGGCGGCTGTTTGTGATGGTGACGCCCAACGGCATGCTGCCGTCGGCTTGGCACCCGACGCCGCCGGCCGAAGGTGAGGACCGCGATCGCGATTTGCCGGCGTGGTTGCCGTCGTTCACGCTCGCGCCTCTGCGGCGGCACGCGGCGCGCGTGGGCGTGTTCACGCAGTTGGCCAACCGGCAGAGCTTCGCCGGCGATGGGCATTATGCGAAGGTCGCACCGCTACTGACCGGGTGCCGGATCCGCCGCACCGGAGGCCGCGATCTGTGGAACGGAGTGTCGTGCGATCAGATTGCAGCCCGACAGGTGGGTTTCGCGACGCTCTTGCCGTCGTTGGAACTCGGCTGCGATCCGATCTATCCGGTCGAGGACATGGGCTATTCGACGGTTTATGGGGGGCACATCGCGTGGAGTGCGCCCGATCGGCCATTGATGAAGGAGATCGTGCCGCGGCAGGCCTTCGACCGGCTGTTTCGCAGCCGCCGGCTCGCCGCCGACGAGACGCGCGGAAGCGTGCTCGACGCGGTGCGTCGGGACAGTCGCCGCTTGGCGGCGCAGCTCGCAACCAACGATCGCCGCAAGCTCGAGGCGTACGAGGATGCCGTGCGGGCGGTCGAGCGGCGGATCGAAGCGGCGGCCACCGTGGCTGAGGTCGAAGCGCTCGACGGTGTGGCATTGCCCGCCGCCGGGATCCCGGCGGACTACCCGACCCACGTCGAATTGATGCTCGATCTGACTGCGCTCGCATTCCAGAGCGATGCGACCCGGATCGTGACCTTCCTGGCCGCGAACGAGGTCTCGGGGCGGCACTTCCCGTGGATCGAAGGATGCGACGACAACTTCCACGGTTTCTCGCACCACGGCGGCAAGCGCGAGAAGCAGGAGCCTTATCGACGCATCAACCGCTGGTATGTCGAGCGTTTCGCTGGTCTGCTCGATCGTCTGCGGGCGATCGAAGAAGATGATGGCACCGTGCTCGATCACAGTTCGGTGGTGCTGGCGGCGGCGATGAGTGACGGCAACGCGCATTCACCGCACGACCTGCCGATCGTCGTTGCCGGCGGTGGCCATCCCACGGGTCGAATCGTGTCGAAGAAGGACACTCCGTTGTGTCGCCTGTGGCTGGCGTTGCTGCGTCGCATGGGTATCGAAGCCGAGCGATTCGGCGATGCCGACGAGCCGCTGTTCACCTGATCGGTGTTGCGCACGGGGGATGCCCTGCTTCTCATCGCGTCGTGAACGAACCCGTCCAAGAGGCGCTGCCGGCACCTTCGGACTTGTGCCGCGAACTGCAGGCATGGGACCGCTTCGGGGCGGCGACGATCGAAGGTCTGCTCGAAGTCGACGGCCATCGCGTGCCGACCTACACCAATGAGTTCTGGACGTCGAAGCAGCGCGAAGGGCACAGCCTGCACGAGATCAGCTACCGCGCGTGCTTCAAGCCGTCGCTGCCGGCGTTCTTCATCGACCGCCTGACCCGGCCCGGGGATCGTGTGCTCGACCCGTTCATGGGGCGGGGCACGACGCCGCTCGAAGCGGCGTTGCGCGGTCGGGTGCCGTGCGGCAATGACGTCAATCCGCTGTCGCGGATGCTGCTGCGGCCGCGGCTGTCGCCGCCCGAGCTGGGTGCGGTGGCCGCGCGGATCGACGCGCTCGACCTGAGCTTCGGCGGCGAACTCGACGGGGATCTGCTGGTGTTCTTCCACCCGGAGACGTTGCGCGCGATCGAGGCACTGCGGGCCTACTTTCTGCGTCGAGACGCGGCCGGCGAACTCGATGCCGTCGACGACTGGTTGCGCATGGTGTGCGTCAACCGACTGACCGGGCACAGCAGCGGTTTCTTTTCCGTCTACACGTTGCCGCCGAATCAGGCGACTTCGCCGGCACAGCAGCGCAAGATCAACGAGAAGCGTGACCAAGAGCCGCCGCTGCGTGACGTGCGCGCGATCGTCAAGAAGAAGTCGAAGGCGCTGCTCGCCGATACTTCGCCGCTGTGGCGCAATGAGAGTCGGTCGCTCGCGCGTGCTGCGGTGTTGACGACGGGGCCGGCCCAGGACATCTCCGCGTTGCCGGCCGCGAGCGTGCAGTTGGTCGTTACATCGCCGCCGTTCCTCGATGTCGTGCAGTATGCCGCCGACAACTGGTTGCGTTGTTGGTTCTGTGGCATCGACGCTCAGGCCGTGCCGATCACGATGGCGCGCAACGTCGCGGATTGGCAGAGTGCGATGCACGCGGTGTTCGTCGAGCTGTTTCGGATCGTGCGGCCCGGCGGCTACGTCGCGTTCGAGGTCGGCGAAGTGCGCAAGGGAAAGGTGCAGCTCGAGCGCCACGTAGTGCCGGCCGCGGCGATGGCGGGGTTCACGCCGGAGTTGGTGATGATCAACGCGCAGGAGTTCACCAAGACGGCGAACTGCTGGGGCATCGACAACATGAAGCACGGCACCAACACGAATCGGATCGTCGTGCTGCGGCGTTGACGCGGGTGCGGGTGTCCTGAGCTCCTGTCAGACGTCGACGAATGGTTGGGGTCACCCGGGCGGCGCACGGGACCCATGAATGGGGAAGTCAGCACAGGTCGCGCAGCGCGCGCTTCTTGATCTTGCCGCTGCCGGTGCGCGGCAGGGTGGCGAGGAAGACGATCTCCTTCGGGGTCTTGTAGCCGGCGATGCGTTCGCGGCAGAAGGCGATCAGTTCGTCGGCGGAGGCAGTGGCGTTCGGGCGCAACACGACGGCGGCGGTGACGCGTTCGCCCCACTTGGCGTCGGGTCGGCCGAAGACGGCGCATTCGAGCACCGCTTCGTGTTCGTAGAGAACGTGTTCGACCTCGGTCGAGAACACCGTCTCGCCGCCGGTCTTGATCACGTCCTTCTTGCGGTCCTTGATGTCGACGAAGCCATGCTCGTCGATGGTCGCGAGGTCGCCGGTCATCAGAAAGCCGTGCTCGTCGAACGCCGCGCGCGTCGCCGCGTCGTTGTGCCAGTAGCCGGGAGTGACGGTGGCGCCGCGCACGCGGATCTCACCGACGGTGGCGTCGTCGCGGGGCACCGGCTCGCCGTGCTCGTCGACGACCTTCAGCTCGATGCCGCGGAACGGCCGGCCGGTCTTGGCCTGCCAGCGCAGTCGCTGTTCGGGAGGCAGGGCGCGCAGGTGGTCGGGCAGCAGGCTCAGCGTCAGGTAGGGGCTGGTCTCGGTCATGCCGTAGGTTTGCACGTAGTCGCAACCGAACGTCTGCATGATGCGGGCGACCACGTCCGGCGCGATCGGGGCTCCGCCGCTCAGCATCACACGCAGCGCATAGCTGCGGTCACCCGCACCCGGCTCCTTGACCATCAGGTTGAGCATGGTCGGGACGAGGTTGGTGATCGTGACGCGTTCGTCGGCGAGCAGGTCGAGCGCTGCCGGGGCGGTGAACTGCGGCAGGAACACGTGTGCACCCGCGACCGCCGTGATGGCGAAGGTCGCCCACGCATCCGCGAGGTGGAACATCGGCGCGATGTGGGCCCAGGTGTCGCGTTCGCCGAGTTGCAGTTCCTCGATCGCCGCCAATGCGTGGGTGCAGACGTTGCGGTGGGTGAGCACGACACCTTTGGGCGAGCCGGTCGTGCCGCTGGTGTAGTAGAGCTGCGCGGGTTCGTCGGCCGGTAGCAGGCGAGGGGTGACGTTCGGCGCGGGGCCCGAGGGCACCCGCAGCTCCGTGGAAGGGAGTTCGGCGGCACGTTCCGCGTGGGCTTGGTCGTGGACCAGCCAGCGGGCGCCGCTGTGGTCGAGGATGCCGCGTTGTTCCTGAGCGGTCAGTCGCGCGTTCAGCGAGACCAGGATCGCACCGGCGGCCGGCACGCCGAAGTAGGCGACGAGGTGGTCCAGGTCGTTGTGCATCAGCACCGCGACCCGGTCGCCGGTGCGCACGCCGTGCTGCTGCAGGGTCGCGGCCAGCGCGATCGCGCGATCGCGCACCGCCCGGTAGCTTGCCCGGCGGGGACCTTGGCGGAGGGCGACGCGATCGGGGGCGCGCTCGGCGGCGTCGGCGAGGAAGTGCCAGACGTTCCGGGCGTCGGCGGAGTGGGGTTTGCTGCTGACCACGGCCACAGGAGTAGACGCACGCGGCCGGAGAATGGTAGGTGGTGCCCGCCGCGAGTCGGAGAACTCGCGGCTTCGAGAGGTTGTGTCGGCGCGGCGCAGTCGTTCCAATCCGCGCGAACCATGGTCGGCACCCCCGAAGATGAACCGTCGCCTGCGCCGGCCCCCCAACTGAGGATCCTCCATCAGGAAGAGGCGTTCGTCGTCGTCAGCAAACCGAGTGGTTTGCTGGTGCATCGGGACGAACACCACCCCGATGCCGACGCGGCTTTGCAATTGGTGCGCGACCAGGTCGGGCGGTTCCTCTACCCGTTTCACCGGCTCGATCGCGCCACCTCGGGGATCTTGATGTTCGGATTCTCCAAGGACAGCGCCGCGGCGCTGCAGAAGAGTTTGGCGGCGAAGGACGCACACAAGGACTACATCGCTCTGTTGCGCCATCCCGGCAGCAACCACACGTTCGGCGAGCGCTGGACCTGTGAGCGGCCGCTGCACGACGACAAGGAGGTCGCGCGCGAGTGCCGCACCGACTTCGAAGTCCTCGAGGCGTTCCGTCGCTGTGCGCTGGTGCGGTGCCGGATCTTCACCGGGCGCTACCACCAGATCCGGCGGCACGCGAACCACTGCGGCCGCCACGTGATCGGTGACACCACCCACGGCAAGGGGCGCATCAACGCCGCATTCCGCGAACGCCACGGCCTGCACCGCCTGTTTCTGCACCTCGGGCACGTCGCGATGGCGCACCCGACGACGGGGGAACGCATCGAGTTCGACGACCCGATGCCGGAAGAGCTCGAGCGGGTGTTGGTGAGCCTGCGCACGGGAGGAGGCGCATGACCCGGGTCGCCCTGTGCAGCTTGGTCAACGACGACGAGCAGTTCGCGCGTTGTCAAGCATCGCTGCGTCGCGTCGCGCAGCCGTTCCCGGAGTGGCTGAAGGTCGAGCCCAACCGGAACGGCTGGAACGCCGCCCGCGGGCTCAATCACGGCCTCGGCGAACTCGACGCCGATTGGGTGGTCTGCGTGCACCAGGACGTGCTGTTCCCGGAGGGGTTCTGGGCGCGGTTGACCGGGGCGCTCGCCGCGCTGCCGACGGAGGTCGCGCTGGCGGGGATCGTCGGCTGTGAGGCAAGTGGTGCCTATCGCGGGCATGTCTTCGATCCGAATGGCCACTGTTACTGGCCGTCGCTGCCGGCGGACGTTGCCGCGCTCGATGAAGTATTGATTGCGGTGAGGCGAGCGAGCGGCCTGCGCTTCGATGAGCGGGTTCCGGGGTTCCACTGCTACGGCGCCGACATCTGCTATCAGGCGCGGCAGCGCGGTCTGCGCGTCGTCGCGATCGACGCCCCGCTGGTGCACCTGTCGACCGGCAGCCTCGACGAGCACTACCAGCAGGCGTCGCGTTGGTTGATGGAGCGGTGGGGTGCCGAGTTCGGCTACGTGCTGGCGACGCCGGCGCAGTTGCTGCGCGACGATCCGCGCGCGGGTTTCCTGCATCGGCTGCTGCATCGCTGGCGGCGGCGCGGTGCGCGGCGCTCGCGCAATCGCAATCCCTGCCGTGAGCAGCCGTGTCCCGCGCGCACCTTGGGAGAGGTCGAGTGCGCGTCCTGATCGTCGCCTACTACTACCCGCCGAAGGGCGGTGCCGGCACGCAGCGCTTCGCCAAGTTCGTGAAGTACCTGCCGCGACACGGGGTCGAGCCGGTCGTGTTGACCACCGAGACCGACACCAGGAGCGAACACGCGCCCGACGACGATGCTTCGCTCGATTGCGGCGACGTGCGCGTCGAACGGGTCGGGCCGCCGGCGCACCCGTCGCTGCACCGCCGGTGGTCGCGCCGCTTGCGGCTGCACATCGACGAGGATGAGTGGGCGGATGCGGCGGCCGCGCGCGCTCTCGATCTGGCGCGTGAGCAGCCGTTCGACGTCGTGGTGACGACGCTGTCGCCGTATGCCTGCTATCGCGTTGGCGAAATCCTGAAGCGTCGCCGTCGGCTGCCGTGGGTCGTCGATCTGCGCGACCCGTGGGCACTCGATGCCTGGCGGGTATATCCAAGCGTCGTGCACGCGGGCGTCGATCTGCGCAACATGCGGCGGGCGATGCGCGGCGCGGACTTCGTGATTGCGAACGTGCCGGAGGCGCGGCGGGCGTTCGTCGCCGAAGGCGTCGAAGCGGGCCGCTGCGTCGTGATCCCGAACGGTTTCGACGAGGACGATTTCGCCGTTGGCGAGGATCCGCGGACAAGCAAGCTGCCGTTCCGGCTCGTGCACGTCGGCACCTTCCACCCGGCGACGTTGGCTCCGGGGTTTACGCGCAACACGCTGCGGCGGGTGCGCAATCGCCAGATCGCGCCGTTGGGCAGGACGGGCTTCTATCTGCTCGCCGCGTTGGCGCGTTATCGAGAGCATCACGGGCTCGTCGCCGGGGAGCAACTGCAGGTCGACCTCTATGGCCGCGTCGACGATAGCCACCGCCGCCGCATTGCCGAGCTCGGCCTCGAGCATATGGTGAACGTGCACGGCTATGTGCCGCACGCGCACTCGGTGGCGGCCTTGCAGGGCGCCGATGCGGTGTTCGTGCCGTTGCACGACGTGCCGCGTGGCGAGCGGGCGCTGGTCGTTCCCGGCAAGCTCTACGAAGCTCTCGCCAGCGAGCGGCCGGTGCTCGCGGCGTTGCCGCCGGGGGATGGCGCGGACCTGATCCGTCGCCTGGATGCCGGTATCGTCGTATCGCCGACGGATGTCGACGGGCTGGCGGCCGCGCTCACCCGCCTCGTTGCGCGTCATATGGACGGCGACCCGATCGCCGGGTGTGCCCGTGCGCGGCTGGTCGAGTTCTCGCGGCAACACCTGACCGCTCGCCTGCATCGCGTGCTGGAGGCGGCGGCGTCTCGCGCACCCGCCATCGAGCTGGCTTCTCCCTGGCCACAGGATTGCGCTTGACTGCCGCCGGCGAGCGATCAAGATGCGATCGCCAGTCCACCTGGAATACGGCCGCACCGTAATCGGCGGCGTGGTGCCCGCGGTGGATCGAGCTGCGTAAACGCCTTGAAAACAAATAATTGCTGATGGCAGCCGCGAAAAAGAAGAGTTCGGCGAAGCGTACGACAAAGGCCAAGGCCGCAACCGGACGATCTTCGGCCGCGAAGAAAACGGCCAAGTCGCTTCCAAAAAAAATGGCCCTGGCGGGTGGCGGCTACTGCCTCTTCGCGCCGCGCTTTCCGCGCTACCTGACCGCGCCCGGCTTCGCCGACGAGACGTGCATTTCGAGCGCGATCGTGCCATCGGTCTACTTCCTGTCGTTCCTCGATGGCGGGCGCCCGTTCGACACGACCTGCACCGGTGTCGAGATGCGGGATGGCAAGGCCGTATTGACGCACGAGGGCGCCAATGGCGTGGTCATCACGGAGACGCGGTTCATCACGCAGGATGATCGTTTCGTCAGCGAGCTCGAGATCCACAACGGCAGCAAGGAGGAGCGCGAACTCCATGTCGTGATGTGGACGACGACCGATGTCGAAGGCGAGCCGGTTTCGCTCGAAGGCGACAGCTTTCGTATTCGTCGCGCGCTGCAGAACGGCAGCGAACCGGCGGTGCCGACCGACATCCATTATTCGAGTCCCGACAGCAAAGGGGCGCGCTGCCTGCAGGCGTTCTTTTCGGAGGGCGGCAGCGATCTGCCGGACTATGGCGAGACGCCGTGGTACGACATGGCCGCGCTGCCGACGCCGCGCGCGAAGCGACCGGTCGAAAAGCCGAGCCCGATCGTCGCCGGTTCGCGCGTCTACGCCGGCCTGTTCCGCCCGGTCACGCTGAAGGCGGGCGGCAAGGCGCAGCACCGTTTCGAGGCCAACGTCGTCTTCAAGGGCAAGGGCGTGAACTTCCGTGCGCGTCGACCGGATCCCAAAGACGAGAACGGCTATCGGGCGTTTTGGGAGAACGTGCCGACGTTCGAATGCGAGGACAAGGCGATCGAGCGCGTCGTTCGCCACCGCTTCGAGTTGCTCTACCTGCTGCGTCAATCGCATGGTGCTGGGCTGTTCAGCTCGCCGTCGTTCTGCGAAGGCAACGGGCCGCTGCACCAGCCGACGGCGTTCTCGGCGCCCGCGATCATGCGCGAAGCGCGTTGGCTCGCCGATCCGAGCTACGCGCGCGGCTGTCTGAAGGTGTTCTTCGACAACCTGCTGCACAACGGCCAGGTGCCCGGACGGCTCTACATGAGCGGCACCGACTCGACCGACTTCTACCACGCCGACTGGGGTGGCGGCTTCGAGTCCCTGGACGCGATGCACAACGACAAGGCGACCAAGAAGGCCGTCTTGATGGCGATGCAGCGTTACGTGAAGTGGATCGGCAACAACCGCGATCCCGAGGGGAGCGGCCTGACCGACATCGTCAACCACTTCGAGGCCGGGCAGGAGTTCTCGCGCCGTTACACGGTCGTCGACAACAAGGCCGACCGGGCGGTGGAGTTCACTGAGCAGTTCCGGTTGAAGGGCATCGACGCGTCGGTGTTTCGTTACCGCTTGGTGAAGTGGTTGCACGCGGTCGCCGAGGAGATCCAGGAGAAGGCGATGGCCAACCGCTTTCAGGCGGAGGTCGAGGTCATCCTGGAGACCGTGCGCAAGAAGATGTGGGACGACAAGTCCGGCATCTTCATGGATCTCGATCCGTCGAGTCGGCGCAAGACGAACGTCAAGTCCGCGGTCGGCTTCTATCCGCTCGCGACCGACATCCCGAACCAGAAGCAGGTCGATGCGATGATCGCCCTGCTGTCGAGCCGCGACGAGTTCTGGGCGAAGCACCCGGTGCCGAGCATCGCGATGAGCGATTCCACCTTCGATGGCGCGGGCCGGTGGAAGGGCACCCGCAAGGGGTCGCCGTGGAACGGTCGCACCTGGCCGGTGGTCAACTCACACATCCTCGAAGGTCTGACCTATTGGGCCGAGCGAGGCAACAAGAAGGCCCAGCGGCTCGCGCGGCAGCTGCTCGACCGCACGGTCGCGATGATGAGCGGTGATCTCGACGGCACCGAGGCGGCGAACTCGTTCGAGCACTACAACCCCGACAACGGCATGGGCTCGCGTTACCGCGGCATCGATCTGCATCTGAACGCGTTCATGCTGGACAACATCTTCCGCATCGCGTGCGGCTTCGCGGTCCGCTACGGCGAGGTGCAGGACGATCCGATCGGCGACGCGGTGGACTTCAAGCTGAAGGGCATGCCGCTCGGAAACCGGCGCTACGACGTCGACCGGCGCAACGGCAAGTTGCGCGTTCAGCTGCAGTAGCGGGAGCGCTCGCGGCGATGATCGCCATCGACGACGTGCGGGCGGCTGCCGAGCGCATCCGGGCATATGTGCACCGCACGCCGGTGATGACCTCGCGCACGCTCGACGACGAGTTGGGAGCGCGCGTGTTCGTCAAGTGTGAGAACCTGCAGAAGGTCGGCGCATTCAAGGCGCGCGGGGCGTGCAATGCGGTGATGGCGCTGGCGGATGTCGACGCCGAGCACGGTGTGATCACCCACAGCAGCGGCAATCACGCCGCGGCGCTCGCCTATGCGGCTCGGGCGCGCGGGGTGCCGGCTTACGTGGTGATGCCGGAATCCGCGCCGCGGGTGAAGGTCGACGCGGTCGCCGGCTACGGTGCCGAGATCCGTTTCTGCCGGCAGCGTGATCGCGAGGCGACGTGCCGCGCGTGGCAACGGGAGACCGGCGCAACTCTGGTGCACCCGTTTGAAGATCCCGCGGTGATCGCCGGACAGGGCACGGCCGCGCTCGAACTGCTCGCGGAGGTGCCCGAACTAGATGCCGTGATCACGCCGGTCGGCGGCGGCGGACTGGCTGCGGGCACCGCGATCGTGGTGCGCGCGCTCCGGCCGGCCGCGTTGGTGCTCGGGGCCGAGCCGGAAGTGGTCGACGACGCGGCGCGTTCGCTCGCGGCCGGCGTGCGGCAGCCGCGTGTCGAGAATCCGCGCACGTGGGGCGACGGCCTGCTCACGGCGCTAGGTGCGCCGAACTTCGAGATCCTGCGCGATTGCGGTGTCGAGATCGTGACCTGCGGCGAGGACGCGATCGTCGCGGCTGCGCGGTTCTTCCTCGAGCGTATGAAGATCGTCGTCGAGCCGAGCGGTGCAGCCACGCTTGCGTCGTTGCGTCGCATCGCCCCGCGACTTGCCGGTCGTCGCATCGGCGTGATCGTCAGCGGCGGCAACACCGACTTCCGCTGGCTCATCTGCCCCTCCGATCCCCGATGACTTTCCAGAACCTCTCCCTTCTCGCTCGCCGCCTGCTCGTTCGGGCAGTCACGTCGGACTTTCAGCGCCAGCGTGCCGCCGACGAGGAACGCGCCGAGCTGACAGCGACGGAACACCCCGTGACCCACGCGCTGGCGCAGGACTACGCTGCCTGGCGCCGGGCGGTGCTGTGGGTCGCCGGGGTGATGCTGTCGATCGGGGTGTTGATTGCACTGCTCAACCACCAGTCGGCGGCGGAGGACATCGCCGAGGGCGCCGCGAATGGACGGGAGCTGACCGAGTTCGAGCGGGCCAACAACTTGGCACAGGTCGAACAGACGTTCGGTCGCGGCAACCTGGAGCTGCTCGATGGCCTGCTGGGGTTCCTGTTGTTCGTCAAGGTCGCAGTGGCGGTGTTTGCGATCATGGCGGCGCTGCAATGGAC
>DRKG01000343.1 GCA_011051855.1 bacterium
CCGGGATCAGCGGCTTGGCGAACGACAGCGTGTCGTTCAACACCCGCTCGATCTTGCGCAGGTTGCGGACGAACTCCTCGATCAGAACGCGATCCTCGACGCCGAGCTTCTCGCCGACGGCACTCAGGGCGTGACGCAGGCCCGTGATCGGGGTGCGGATCTCATGACTGATGACCGACGCCGATTCGCCCAACGATGCCAGGTTCTGCAGCAGTTGCAACTCGCGCTGGCGGGCCTGGTCGCGCTCGCGCAGCAGCTTCACGTGGCGCAATCCCCGGTTTACGACTTCGAGCAGTCGGTCCTTCGTAACCGGCTTCTGCACGTAGTCGAACGCGCCGCAGCGCACGGCCTGCGAAGCGGTTTCGAGATTGGGCTCACCGGTGATCAGGATCACCGGCTCCTGACATTTGCGCACCTCGACGACCTCGCGCAGCACCTTCATGCCGTCGACCTGAGGCATCACGATGTCGGTGACCAGCACATCGAAGCAACCCGGCCGCAGGTGCTCCTCGGCCTCGGCGAAGCATTGCGCCGACACGACATCGAGCCCTTGCCGCTCGAGGAATCGGGCCAGCGTCGCCAGCAGGCGCGCCTCGTCGTCGATCAGAACTACCTTTGCCATCGGCTATCGCGAACACCCGATCTGAACCGACCCGCCCCCGACCCGCCCTTCGCCGTCGTGCGCAGATCCACGGGCCTTTGGGCGTATACAACCTTCAGGGGAGGAGCTTGCCAGTGCTATGGACCGGCAGCACCCGAGACGCTACCAAACACGGGATGTATCCGCCCGGTCAAGCGCAGCCTACCCCCTTGCGCCGTCTGCACTCCGAGCGACGCGCGCGCGGCGTCGACGCCGCCTGCGGGGTGATCGCGATAGCCGGCTGGTCCGCGGCGGCACTGTTCGACGGAACGTGGCTGCGCGAACTCGCGATCGCCATCGCGACGGGTGCAACGACGCTCGCGGCATTCCGCCCCTGGTGCCGCCGCCAAGCCCGCCGCGCCGTCGAATCCGCGACCTGGGCCGCCGAGCGGGAACGGGAGCACGCCACCGCTACCGCCACCAAGCATGTCGAGGCATGGCGCGCGATCGTGCACACGGCCAACGAAGGCATCGTCACGATCGACCAACGCGGACTCATCGAAACCGTCAACGGCGCAGCAGAGCGGCTGTTCGGCTACGAGCACGGCGAGTTGATCGGTAAGAACGTCAGCGTGCTGATGCCCGAGCCGTTCAGCCGCGAACACGACGGCTACCTGGAGCGCTACCTGCGCACCGGCAAACGCAACATCATCGGCATCGGTCGTGAGGTCGTCGGCCTGCGCAAGGGCGGCGAGCAGTTTCCCATCGACCTGTCGGTCGGCGAGGGCGCCATCGAGGGCCGCCGATTCTTCACCGCGGTGATCCGCGACCTCACCGAGCGCAAAGAACTGCGCGCCAAACTGGCCCAATCCGAACGTCTGGCAGCGGTCGGCGAACTCGCAGCCGGCGTCGCGCACGAGGTCAACAACCCGATCAACACGATGATCAACTGCGCCCAGTTGATCCAAGACGGCGACGCAGCAGACGACAACTGCCGCATCATCATCCAGGAGGGCTCGCGCATCGCCGACATCGTGCGCGCCTTGCTGCAGTTCGCGCGAGACGACAGCGATCAAGCCGAACCGACGGCGCTCGCAGAGGCCGTGCAGCGCACGCAGCGCATGATCGGCGAGAGCTGGAAACGGCACGGGATCACGCTCGAAGTCGACGTTCCGGATGACCTGCCACCGGTGATGGCCCGACCGCAGAAAGTCCAACAGGTCCTGCTCAACCTGCTGATCAACGCCAAGGACGCCCTGCTGCAGCAAACCGACAGTGCACGCCGGGTGCTGCTGCGGGCCGCGATCAGCTCAGACGGCAAGGGCGTCGACCTGGCCGTGGTCGACAACGGCCCCGGCATCGACGCCAGCGTGCGCGATCGCATCTTCGAACCGTTCGTGACCACCAAACGGGCCCGCGGCGGCACCGGCCTCGGCTTGTCGATCAGCCGCAGCATCATCGAGGACTACGGCGGCGAAATCAGCGTCGCGAGCACGCCCGGCAAGGGCACCGCGTTCTCGATCTGGCTGCCGATCGCGCCTCGGGAATGACCGCTCGCGCCCCCCCTCAGCGACTCGGGCCGAGCAGCGGCGCCGTCGCCAGTCGCTCGAGCTTGCCGCCGTCCGCGCCCTCGTCGGCGCAGGTCACCCGCAGCTCGCTGCGCAACCCGGCCTTGAACTTCGCCAGCGGCACGTAGACGTGCACCGAAACGCGGCGCGATTCAAGGGACTCGAGGGTGACCTCGTTCATCGCCACCAACGTCTCTGCACCTTCCGGCCCGACCGGTTCGATGGTGAACGTGCGGGTGCCCGGTCGCTTGTTGATGATCTGCAAGCTGAAGATGTTGTGCACCCGTTCCTGCTCGACCAGATAGGGACGGCCGCTCTGCCGCCGCAATGCCGCCTCGAACGGCCGCTGCCGCGTCAACGCAAGCGTGAACATCGCCGCGCCGAGCAGCAACATGAACGCATACAAGAACACACGGCCGCGCAGGAACCGGCGCTTGCCGGTCTCGAAGCCACGCTGGCTGTCGTAGCGCACCAAGCCCTTGTCGCGACCGAGCTTGGCCATGACCTCGTCACAGGCGTCGATGCAGTTCGCGCAGCCGACACACTCGAGCTGCGTGCCGTTCCTGATGTCGATACCGGTCGGACACACCGACACACACCGGTAGCAATCGACGCAATCGCCGGTCGTCGAGTCCGTCGCCGGTCCGCGCGGCTCCCCGCGCTGCTGGTCGTAGCCCACCAGAATCGTGTCCGGGTCGTAGAGGGCACCCTGCAGGCGGCCGTACGGACAGATCACGATACACAGTTGCTCGCGGAACCAGGTGAAGTTGAAGAACAGCATCAACGTGGTGACGGCCACGAACGTGAACGCAACCGGATGTAGTGCCGGCGAGTGCGTGACCGCTTCGACCAATACCTCGACGGGCATGAAGTAGCCGACGAACGAGTGCGCGATCGCGGCCGCGGTCAAGAAGAACACGACCATCTTGAGGCCGCGGCGCACGAACTTCTGCTTCAGCGGCGCCTTGTCGAGCTTCGCGCGCGCGTGCGCCTTGCCTTCGATCAAGCGCTCGATGCGACGAAACACGCCCTCGAGAAACACCGTCTGGGGGCACGCGTAGCCGCACCACAAACGCCCGAACAGCGCCGCGACGACGAACAACGTGAAGCCGAGGGCGGTGACGAAGAAGAACGCGAGCCAGAAGTCCTGCGCGTTGAAGGTGTGCCCGAACAGGTAGAAGTGACGCGCTTCGATGTCGATCAGGAACGCAGGGCGCCCGCCGATCTTGAGCCAGGGTAGCACCAGATAGACGGCGATCATCGCCGCCCACATCGCGCTCTTGATACGCTGGAAGCGCCCGTGCACATCGGCCGGATGGATCGCGTTGCGCGAACCGTCCGGGTTGATGCTGAACAGCGTGTCGACGTCCGGACGCCGGACTACCGCCTTGTTGCGGTGCACGACCGGCCGGGTCACGGCCGCCCCGCCGTCGGGCTTCGTATCCGAGTCGCTCATCTGTGCGCAATGCGTCCCGTTGCAGGCGAAT
Organism: bacterium; assembly: GCA_011051855.1. GTDB lineage: Bacteria > Planctomycetota > UBA1135 > UBA1135 > UBA2386. The sequence goes on from DRKG01000343.1 coordinate 3,636, forward strand.
TGCCGCTACTTCGCCTGCTTCTTGGCATACTTCTCGGGTGCCTTGCCATCCGACACGTTCGACCCCTTGATCGACAGCACGAACGCCGCCAGCCGCAGGACCGAGCCAGTGCCGAGGTGACGCCAGGATTGCATGCCGCCGTTGCTACCGATTTCGGGATCCGGGAACTGCCGACCTTCGAGAATCGTCTGGTAGATCGCCATCGGGTCACCGCCGTAGATCCAGTAGTCGTCGGTCAGGTTGGCACCGGCACCCGGCGTGCCGAACTGGTCTTTGCCAGCACCGCCATTCTCGCGATGGCAGGTCGAACAGTGCTGTACGAACAGCGCCTTGCCGTCGGCCACGAACGTCGGGTTCTCCGCGAGTTGCAGCAGCCGTTCTTCGGTCACCGGGTTCTTCTTCATCTCGGCCTCGAGCGCAGCCGCCGCCTTACGCTGCTCGACCAAATAAGCCTCGCCAGGCAGATCACCGGTGCCAATCGTGTGGTAGTGGATCCAGAAGAACACCGAGAAGATGCACGCGCCGTAGAAGGTCCACAGCCACCAGTTCGGCAGACGGTTGTCGAACTCCTGGATGCCATCATACGTGTGGGAACGAACTTCAGCGGTCATTGTCAGTCTCCTCCACGGCGTCCGCATCGAGCGGCAGCGACGCCATACGCTTGTACTCGGGTTGCCGCGAACGCTGGAATACGCGCAGCAGCACGATCAGGAACATCGCGACGAACAGCAGCGTGGCGATGATCGGCAGATCGTAAAGGGAAAGGGTATCGAGGAATCGCTTCAGCATCTCAGTTGCCCCCGTCGCTGCTGGCAGTCATCGCCGGGTCCGGTTCGAGGTTCTGGCCGAGGCGCTTCAGGTAGGCAATCAGTGCGATGATCTCCGTGTCTGGATCCGCATCGATACGTTTGCCGTTCGGGTCGTAGGGATCGACGACGAACGTCTTGCCGGAGGCGGCGAGCTTTGCGACCGTCTGCGCCGCTTGTTCGTCGTAGTCGGCGATCGCGTTCGCGATCTGCTCGTCCGTGTAGGGCACGCCGTAGAGCTTCAGCGTCTTCAGCTTGCCGTGCAGTGACGCCTTGTCGACC
>DRKG01000344.1 GCA_011051855.1 bacterium
AATAAGGTTTCTTCTTTTGACAAAATTCGTACTCCTTTTTCAAAGCGGCCTACAATCCAGTGGGCATCGTCACCACCCAAGTAAATGAAGTGTGGGCGATGCGGGCGCCGGGTTACCCGCAGGGCTGGTTCGGCGCCGAGCTGTTCCTCGACGAGTTGTGTGCGAAGGCCGGTATCGACCCGCTCGAGTTCCGCCTGCAAAACGACAGCGATGAGATCCGCCGCGACCAGTGGCGGTTCGCGGGCGAGAAGTTCGGCTGGCAGGCGGCGCGGGCGCGTCGCAACGAGGACTCGGGCCGCTACCTGACCGGCGTCGGCTGCGCCAGCGCGCGCTGGGGCCAACTCGGTCGCCACGGCGGCCGCCGGTCGCGCTACGGCATCACCTGCCGCATCCGCAGCGACGGCTCGGTCGAGGCGCGCAGCGGGGCGCAGGACATCGGCACCGGCCTGAAGACCGCGATCGCGATGCTGGCCGCCGAAGAACTCGGCATCCCGATCGCGCACGTGCGCGGCGTCACCGGCCACACCTCCGACCCGCTCGGGCCCGGCTCGGGCGGCAGCACCACAACGCCTTCACTGGCTCCGGCCGTGCGCCACGCGGCGTTCCTGGCCCGCCAGAAACTGATCGAGCTGGTCGCCGAACACCTCGGCGTGCCGGCCGGCGACGTCACCTGCACGGGCGGCACGGTCGGCACCAGCTCGGCGCGGCTGAGCTGGGCCGACGCGTGCAAGCTGATCGGCGCCGCCCCGATCGAGGTGCACGGCGAGCGATTCCCGAACTACCGCGATCGCCCGTTCCACGGCGGCGTGTGCGGTGCGCAGTTCGCCGAGGTGAAGGTCGACACCTGGACCGGCGAGATCCGCTGCACGCGCATGTTCGGCGTGCAGGATTGCGGCTTGGTGATCGCGAAGAAACTGGCCGAGAGCCAGGTGCTCGGCGCGATGATCCAAGGCGTCAGCTACGCGCTGCACGAGCAACGCATCATGGACCAGCGCTCCGGCCGCATGCTGAACGGCGACTTCCTACGCTACAAGATCACCGGCACCCGGGACCTGCCGGAACTCGAGTGCCACATGCATTCGATCGCCAACGGCCACAACAACACCGGGGCCGCCGGCCTCGGTGAGCCGCCGGCGACCGCGGCCGCCGCCGCGATCGCCAACGCGGTGTTCCACGCGCTCGGCGCGCCGGTGCGCCACCTGCCCATGACCCCCGAGAAGGTCCTTGCGGCCCTCGCTTCGCGGTAACGACCACCCGGAAGAGCAACGATGAAACCGTTCACCTACGTCGTTCCGACCTCGCTGGCCGAGGCCGGCGCAGCCGCCGCCCAGCCGAACGCACTCGTCAAGGGTGCCGGCCTCGACCTCGTCGACCGCATGAAAGAGCGCCTGCAGACGCCCGAACGGGTCGTCAACCTGTTGCCGCTCAAGGACGAGCTCGCCGGCATCGCCGCCGACGCGACCGGCGAAACCCGCATCGGCGCACTGACCACGCTGATGCAGTTGCAGGGTCACGACGACCTACAGGGCCCGGCGTTCCGCGCGTTGGTGCAGTCCGCATCGACGACCGGCACGCCGCAGATCCAGCATCGCGCCACCGTCGCCGGCAACATCCTGCAGTTCACCCGATGCTGGTACGTGCGCAGCGAGGCCTTCCACTGCCTGCACGGCGGCCGCGGCCCGACCTGCTTGGCGATGACCGGCAACAACCGCTACCACGCGGTGATGGGCTGGTCGGACTGCGTGCGCGTGCACGCGTCGAACGTCGCCCCGCCGTTGCTCGCGCTCGGCGCCGAATACACGACGGTGAAGGGCGACCCCGACCACGGCGGCACGGTGCGCCGGCGCAAACTGGCGGAACTGTTCCCGCCGGTGCCGCGCGCGCAGCTCGCCGAGCACACGCTCGAAGACGGCGAGATCGTCACCGCCTTCCACATTCCCAAGCAACCCGAAGGCGTGCGCACGGCCTACGCCGAGAGCCGCGAGAAGCAGAGCTTCGACTGGGCGACGACGGCGTGCGCGGTGCGCGTGGTGATGGACGGCGGCACGATCACCGCCGCGGATCTCGTGCTCGGCGCCGTTGCGCCGAACCCGCTGCCCCGCCCGCACGCGGCGCGGGTGCTGGTCGGCAAGAAGCCATCAGCCAAGCTGTTCCAACGCGCCGCCGAGCTGGCGTTCCAGGGCGCCGCCCCGCTCGCCCACAACGCGTTCAAACTGCCGATCGGCAAGGCCGTCGTGCGCGATGCACTCGAACAGGCGACGAGGTGACCCGATGAGCGAACACAAGCAGAAGACCCATCAAGACCTGATGCCGAAGGACGCGTGCCCGTCGCTGCTGATGAAGCACATCCTGACGCACTCGATGGCCGACGTCGTCTACGACGACCGCGAGGAACCGGGCGACGGCTACTACTGGTGCGCGAAGACCTGCACGACGGTCGGTCCCGACGACGAGCTGGTCGCGCCGAAGGCGTGCCGAAGCTCGCGGTCGTGTTCCGACGGCCTGCGGCGGTAGCTTCCACCCCGCGAAGGATTGCAAGCACGGAGTTCGCGTCGACATCGTCCGGACCTTTCCCCAGGGAGCGAACCCGCCTGCCGAAGGTGGAGTGCTCGTCAACGGCAGGGGGGAGACGGTCGAGCTGCCTTTGTCTCCCACCGGCGTATCTGTTGGGGTCTTCAGGGAATCGTGTGGGTAGGCGGGTGCTCCCTCCTCCTCCGGATCAAGAGCTGACGGGCGCTCACCCTCCGCTCCGCCACCATCGGCGTCGGCCTCGGTGGGGTGACCAACGCCGATGGTGACGGAGCTGCGGGTGAGCGAGGAGCGGTTTCGTTGGTGGGTCCCGGTAGATTGCGAGGATGCGCGACCGTGATCTCTAGGCCGATCTATGCATGAAGCGGCGCCCCCGGTGCGCGCAATCCGCGTCCAGGCAAGGAAGGCGACTGCAGAAGCGCAGGCGTGGCCGTGGCCACGCCGAGCATTCTGCCAAGGAGTTCGCGGAGCGAACGGACGCCGCAGGCGGCCGCTCTTCTGCCGCATGG